>JBBRAW010000014.1:0-44600 GCA_038206385.1 Bacteroidia bacterium
CATCTCCATAATATGCGTCGCATAACTGTGCCTCAACCAATGCGGACTAGCCTCCGTATTTCGAATTCCACTACGTATCACCGCATCCTTAAAGAATTGCTGAACAGACCTCTCCGTATAAGGTTGTCCTTTAATTTGCCCTTCAAATAAATACTTTTCAGGACGATAGGCCTCGGCATAATCATTCAACATTTTTAAAATGCTAAGTGGAAGTGGTACCGAACGATCTTTATTGCCTTTCGATTGCCTCACGTGAAGAAGCCTTTGAGATGTATCTATGTCCCTCAACTCTATACGGATCAACTCGCCATTTCGTAATCCACACGCATAGAGCAAACTAACGATACAACGATGCTTCATATATTTAAGAGCGCCAAAAACTTTCGTTACTTCTTCTCGAGTTAAGTATTTCGGCAGCTTGAATTCTTTCCTCGGACGTTCAATCATTTCCGAACTAAAATGAATCGATAAAGTGTGCTTGTAAAATGATTTTAATGCGTTTATGATTTGATTCTGATACGATCGTGATACCTTTCGGTGGATAACCATGAATTTCATGAATTCTATGATGTCCGCTTTCTTCACTTCTCTGTGATTGCCTTCTCCAAGCCACGATCCAAAAACGATTAACGCTGCTTTGTATGTTTTTACAGAGCTATCTGCATATTGTTTGCTTCTTAAATAATCTGCCCAACGATCTATATCAATAATTAATTTTTCTGATGGATTTCCCAACTCCACCTGATGATGACGATCATCTTTTAAGGTAGGAGGTTGTTTAAAAGTGTTTGCCGCAACCGGAATTTTTATGCCATCAATTTTGACATCCACCGATGCCAATTGTTCGTTTTCTGTAGAGGTGATTTTCGATGAAGAGTCAGGTTTAATGATCTCCAAAGTGATGCCTTCAATTAATTTCAAACTTGCAAAAAATGCCTTGGTATAGGGCGCCCGCCAACATTTTAAGGATGAGCTCCACTTTACGCCAGGAATTTGCTTTAGCTGTTCAACCAGTTGTTTATTGTAATTAAAGAATAGTAAAACAACGTAATCACCATTGTAAATTCCTTTTTCTACTCTAATTTTTTTCGCAGCGGTATTCATCTGCCAAAATTCATAAAAGTTATTGCAACAAGCCGCTTTTAACTATTTGTATTCGACTTAAACGTTTAAAACATTTTTGCTAAGTAATTGTTATCTTTGCACTATGCTATCAGGTAAAGATCTCATTCTAGCAACTAAGCCATTTGCGAAAGAAATTCGATGGAAAAGTTGGTTATATACAATTAGTAGTTTCATTTGGCTTATCGCTGCAATAGCTGGCACTTTTTTCTTGCCCAATATCTGGCTACAAATTCTCTCAAGCCTTTTCGCTGGTATGATGCTGTCGAGAGTATTTATTATCTTTCATGATTATCAACATCATTCAATTTTGCAGAAGTCGAAGATTGCAAATGTGCTGTTTACTATTTTTGGATTTTATATGATCACGCCACCAAGTATCTGGAAACGTTCCCATGATCATCATCATAATAATAATGCTAAATTATTTAGTGCAAGTATTGGCTCTTTCCCTTTAATGACGAAGCAAAAGTTTATGGAAGCAAACAAAAGTGATCGCTTTCAATACCTTGCGGTGCGTCATCCTTTAAATATGTTTTTTGCCTACTTCACAACGTTTCAGTTTGGGATGTGTATGCAATCTTTTTTAAGTAGTCCGCGTCGCCATTGGGATTCATTAGTAGTTTTAATTGTACATTATACCATAGCGATATTATTGATTGTTTTTTTCGGTTGGGGTACTTGGTTTCTTGGTTTCTTCTTGCCATTTTTCGTTTCTCACATGTTAGGATCTTATTTGTTTTATGCCCAGCATAATTTTCCAGAAGCGATTTATCGTAATAATGCAGATTGGAATTATTCAAATGCAGCACTAGAGTCTTCTAGCTATATGTCGATGAATAAAATTGGAAATTGGATCACAGCTAATATTGGGTATCATCACGTTCACCATCTTAATTCAAGAATACCTTTTTACAGATTGCCTGAAGCGATGGCAAATATTCCAGAACTACAAAAGGTTTCAAAAACTACCTTACGACCATCTGACATTATTAAATGCCTTCGTCTAAAAGTTTGGGATCCCGAACAAAATAAAATGATCGGATTCCTCGAAATGGAAGGCGCCCATTAAAATTTCCCCTTTAAATCTTTAATTGTATTTTGTTGCTTGCAAATTAAACCCCGAAGGGGTGAAATTGTTCTTGATTATGTTTTTATTTTTTTAACCCCGAAGGGGTGATATTATTATGGCAGTGATATTATTATGGCAGTGATATTATTATTGTGCATATATTATTCTTGCATTGATATTATTATTGCGCATATATTATTCTTGCAATGATATTATTCTTACGCAGAAATTATCATTTTTCCTCTAGCCTTTCTCCTTCAAATCATTTTGTTTTTCCAAGATATTTAATCGCATCACGATACTATCTAAATTGCGAAAATGAATATATGCTTTACGGTATTTGTGAGCATCAAATGCCGGTGATCCCATCAGAACTTCTCCCTTTTTTAAGATGCTTTTAGAGATTCCTGATTGAGCTGTAATCGTTGTGTTGTCTGCTATTTCTAAATGCCCCACAATACCAACCTGACCACTAAACATACAGTTCTTACCAATCTTTGTAGAGCCAGCAACAACATTACAAGCAGCGAGATAACTGTTCTCACCAATCTCTACATTATGTGCGATGTGAATGAGGTTATCAAACTTAACGCCCTTACGGAGAATCGTACTTCCCAACGTTGCTCTATCTATCGCACAGTTAGCACCAATCTCTACATTGTCTTCAATAATTACATTCCCAATTTGAGGTATTTTCTGATTGTCATTTTGTGGATTAAAACGAAACCCATCGCTACCAATAACAGTACCCGAATGAATAATACAATCTTTTCCAATGATCGTTTCTGAATAAATTTTTACGCCAGCAAACAAGGTGGTATTATCACCAATTACCACATTATCTCCAACATATACTTGAGGATAAATCTTTACATTATTTCCTATAACTGCATTTTCACCAACCACAGCAAATTCACCAGCATAGATATTTTCACCAACTTTAGCACTTTCCGAAATAAATGCTTGCTTAGAAATTCCTACCTTATTTAACTTTACTTGATTGTACATCTCAAGCAATTTCGCAAATGCTGTTTCCGCACTATCTACTCTTATTAGCGTCGCAGATACTGGCGCAGTAAGTACTAAGTCTTTATTCACTATCACAATACTTGCTTTCGTACCATAAATGTATTGCGTGTATTTAGGATTTGCTAAAAACGAAATCGATCCAATAACACCTTCTTCAATTTTCGATAATTTACTTACGCTAACATCAGCATTTCCTTCAATCTGTCCATTTAATAATCCCGCAATTTGTGTTGCCGTAAATTTCATTGTGTTGATGATTTATCCTAATTAAATTTTATTTTGCTAGAGGTATTATGGCGATTACACAAAGTTTTTCGCTTACGGCTAAATTAACAAAAATTTTAGCCAAGGCAAATTATACCAATTGTAAATATAATTTAGTCGGAAGAGGATTTACTAATGGAATTCGTTCAAGAAATTCATGTATGTTTCTAAAAATAAAAAAGGCCGGTAACTAAAACCGACCTCTTTCCAAATACTATAACTTATAAAAACAAATCTATATATTCGTGTTAAATCTATTGTAAACCATTTTCGAAATATCGGAAATGAAATTACTTAAGTTTTTCATTTCTCTACCTTTTGTCATCACAGTAATAGCGTATGCATTGTCATTCAAATAAACTATTCCTGTCTCATGCAATTGTTTAAATTGTGAATCACCTTGCTCACCAAATTTATGTGCCATTTTAATACTCTTAGGTAAACTTTTAGCTAGTCCCTCTTGAAAATCGGATTTAGAAAGTAATGAAAGTGCAAACTCTGAATTTTCAGCAGTTAAATAACTCGAATTATAAAGAACTCTTAAAAAACGTGATACCGCACTTGCCGACATTTGGTAACTTGCATTGGAAGCAGTAACTTCAGGTAATCCAAGATCAACAAATAAATTCTCGAAAATATCTTTATCGATCTTCTTTGTTAAGAGGGCTGTTGCACTATTCGCAGATTTATCGATCATGAAATAAAGTAATTCACGAACTGTATATTTCTTACCAATTTCAATTTCTTGTGAAGGAAATTCTTGGTGAATGGGTGTATATTCCCCTGGATTTAACGACAATAATTCATTCAATAATTGTGGTTGTTTCTCCGACATCTTAAGATAAGCCATCAATATGCTAATCTTTGCAACACTACCAGGATTAAACGGTTGATCTGCGTTTATCGAAATGGGACTACTACCATTTAAATTACGAATGTAAATACCCGCCGATTGGATGTCTCCAGAAACGGTTTTATCGTTAATGTACTCGAGAAGTTGAGCTTTCAGATCACTGTATTCTGCAGCATCCTCCTTAACATCCGTAAGTATAAGCGGCTTCGTAAATTCATACTTGTTCAACCGAATCTGATGTATGACTCGATTGGAAGTCCTACTATTACTTTGATTGTTTGATAACTCATTAGCAGAAGCTTCGTTTGGGAAAAACTTCATATAAGAGACTACCAAAAGTAAAATTACTGTAACAAGAAAGAAAGGTAAACGTACTTTCTTCCTGAGCAAACTTTGCTCGAGTTCATTGGATACTTTCATAAGAGAAAAAATTGTTTTGTGTGTGAAACAAATGTACAAAAAATATCGAACCATCCTAATATTAAAGACAAAAAACTTCTTTTAATAGTTTTATCATAAAAATAGATTTTATTAACCTGATGTGTGATTTAAAACCATCATTAATTTCATTGCATTGAGAAATAAGTGAAATAATTTCGGCGATAATTTAAAAGATGTTGGAATAGGTTGAATTAACAGCTATTTTGAAGAATGTTATTGCATTTATGAATGGTAGAACAGGCTATCTTTGAACCTTTAATTGTTATTAAATGTATGTCGGAAAATATTGAATTCAATAGAAACGAGGATCATAATAAAACCTTGTTAAGTGGCTTAAAACAAAAACTTCAGCAAATTTCACTTGGTGGAGGGAAAAAAAATGCCGAAAAACAATACGAAAAAGGTAAACTATTAGCACGCGAACGTATCGACTATCTGCTCGATAAAGATGCTCCTCGTATTGAAGTTGGCGCCCTCGTTGCCGATGGAATGTATCATGAGCAAGGTGGTTGCCCAGCAGCTGGTGTTGTTGTTGTGATCGGTTATGTTTCCGGTCGCCAATGTATCATTGTCGCTAATGATGCAACTGTGAAAGCCGGCGCTTGGTTTCCCATGACTGCAAAAAAGAATCTTCGCGCTCAGGAAATTTCAATGGAAAATAAATTACCCATCATTTACCTCGTAGATAGTGCT
The DNA here is from genome assembly GCA_038206385.1 of Bacteroidia bacterium. Classification (GTDB taxonomy): domain Bacteria; phylum Bacteroidota; class Bacteroidia; order AKYH767-A; family OLB10; genus JANXSD01. Next base: position 5,475 of record JBBRAW010000014.1, read on the forward strand.
GGTGTTTTTCTACCTATGCAAGATGAAATCTTCCCAGATAAAGAACATTTCGGACGAATCTTTCGAAACAATGCAGTGATGAGTAGCATGGGCATTATTCAAATTTCCGCCATCATGGGTTCGTGCGTTGCTGGTGGTGCTTATCTGCCTATCATGAGCGATGAAGCAATGATTGTGGATAAAACAGGCTCCGTATTTCTCGCTGGTTCTTATCTCGTAAAATCAGCTATCGGAGAGGAAATCGATAATGAAACTTTAGGCGGCGCAACTACGCAATGTGAAATCTCTGGAGTTACTGATAATAAATTTCCTGATGACAAATCCTGCCTCGATTATATTCGTAGCTCGATGAGTAAAATTGGCCGTTTGCCAGATGCAGGTTTTGATCGCGCAACGCCATCATCACCAAAATCAGATGAGAAGGAAATATATGGAGTTCTTCCCGAAGCTCGTGATAAACAATACGACATGCACGATCTCATAAATCGTTTAGTTGATGATTCCGAATTCGATGAGTACAAAGAAAAATATGGACAAACTATTTTATGTGGTTATGCACGTATTGATGGATGGGCTGTAGGCATTGTTGCCAATCAACGTAAGGTGGTAAAGAGCAAAAAAGGAGAGATGCAGTTTGGTGGTGTCATCTACAGCGATAGTGCAGATAAAGCCGCTCGTTTTGTGATGAATTGTAATCAACGAAAAATACCTTTGTTGTTTTTGCAAGATGTAACTGGATTTATGGTCGGCTCTCGCTCCGAGCAAGGTGGTATCATTAAAGATGGAGCAAAACTCGTGAGTGCGGTTGCTAACTCTGTTGTACCTAAATTTACAATCATGGTAGGCAACTCTTTTGGTGCTGGTAACTATGCAATGTGTGGTAAAGCGTACGATCCTCGTCTGATAGCTGCATGGCCTAGTGCTCAAATTGCCGTTATGGGTGGAGCAGCAGCAGCTAAAACGCTTTTGCAGATTCAAACAAATACGATGAAGGCTCAAGGAAAAGAAATTACTCCAGAAGAAGAACAAGAATTACTCAAAACAATTTCAGATCGCTATACAAGCCAAACGTCTCCTTACTACGCCGCTTCTCGTTTATGGGTGGATGCAATTATAGATCCGCTTGATACACGTAAATGGGTTTCAATGGGAATTGAAATGGCAAATCATGCACCAATAGAAAAACAATTTAATGTTGGGATTATTCAAACGTAATGTGTAACATTTTTTATTGATCTTAAAAAGGAATTAGTATGTTGAGTTGAAGTGTTTCTTTCACTAAAAATAATTTATTATGCCAAATGTATTCGAGTTCAACGGTTATACACCTGTTATCCATGAATCTTCTTTCGTACATCCAAATGCTACGGTAACAGGTAATGTAATTATTGGCAAAAATGTTTATATCGGACCTGGTGCTGCTATACGTGGCGATTGGGGTGAAATTATTATTGAAGATGGATGTAATGTGCAAGAGAATTGTACGCTACACATGTTTCCTGGACAAACTGTTCGCCTAGAAGAAGCAGCTCACATCGGACACGGTGCTATCATTCACGGTGCCCATATTGGTAAAAATGTTTTGGTAGGAATGAATTCAGTGATCATGGATAAAGTGGTTGTTGGTGATAATGCTATCATTGGCGCATTGTGCTTTGTTCCCGAAGGAATGCAAATCCCTGAACGTGTTATTGCTGTTGGTAATCCTGCAAAAATTATCAAAGAAATGACAGAAGAAATGATCGCATGGAAATCTCGAGGAACAGCCCTCTATCAAGAATTACCCGCTGAATTATACGCCACCTTAAAACCTTGCGAACCACTTCGTGAGATACCAACAGATAGACCAAAGCAACAAGACATTTATAAAACTTGGATGCAAACAAAGAAATAATATTTTGTATTTATAAATCTTGAAAAGAAAATAAAATGTCATCAGAAAATCCCAATAAACCACTCTATCAGAAATTAGGAATAGAAGCAGATCATTACGCGGCAGTGGTAAATCCTCCAGATAATTATTTCGAATTATTGCAAGGAAATATAGAGCAACAAAAAGTCTTGGAAGGATTACATAAAGGTCGCTTTGACGTGATTCATTATTTTGTTGAGGATAAAGAAAAAATTAATTTTTCAATTATGGAAGCCATGTTCTCTATCACCCCGTGGGGAATGATTTGGATTAGTTGGCCAAAAAAATCTTCAACTAATAAAAATGGTTATTCAGAAGATCTTATCCGTAAAGCAGCATTAAAACTCGGTCTCGTAGACGTAAAAGTTTGTTATGTAGATGAAAAATGGTCGGCACTTAAATTGGTTTATAGAAAAAAATAAGCTACATAATTTAACTGATTATAGTCTTTGATAAGATTATTTTCTCCAAGATTAAATACTATGCGAATTCGCTTTATCTTCTGTATGATTTTCTTTTGTTCATGCAACTCCTTGTATGCACAAATACCTGTCATTTTACGTGCAACATCCAATGAGCAAAGTGATTCAACAGGATGTAACTTTGTAAAAGAGGTATGTCGCATAACATACGAAGCCATCATAGCTGGAAAAGCAAAATTGTGGGATTCTCAATTAAAGGATATTCAAATTTATCCTTCAGGTTTAGTTGATATTGAGAAAAGCTCAAATACTTCTTTCATCGATCAGGAAGTAATTTTTATCTATGAGTATTGGACAAATTCTAATCGCGATTTAAAAAGTACAACAACGGGATTATTGTTTTCAAATAAAACAAAAACGGGTGAAGAAGTAGCCTATGGTTATGTTGATTTCAATGACCTTCAGGAATCTTTTATGCGTGCGCGTTTGCAAACGAATGCGAATGGAAATTATAATACTACGTTAGCTTATTATATCTACAATAAAAATTATAATTATAAAATATTGCAATTTGCCGGTAAGGTGATTGATAATGTAAGTTCATCTCAATTGATAAAGGATAATTTTATCGGGACAAATCGTTTTAATATATCTGCATTTTCTACAAACGAAATTCCACAAAAAATGGTGACCTGGATTCTCGACTCCAATAATGATTTAGTAGCAAGTAAAACAGAAGCTGGAATAGAATTAATACACGTTATCGACTCCTTTTTTAGATCGAATGAAGAAATTTTTTTAAATCTTGGTGGTGATCGTATCATCACACAATCGAAAGCGAAGAGCTGGAATATCTCTAAAATTGAAGTGCATGAACTATGGAAAAAAATTGATAATAAAGTTTTGTTTGATCCCATTTCTGTAATAGTTTTTATTAATGATTCTGCTATGACAGAAATACAATACCGCGACCTCTTAAAAATGGATATTAAAATTGGTGAAAAAACGTGGGTCGATATACTTCGTGAAAAGCCATTTCAATATTACATCACTCAAATAAATAGTCAAAAAATCCTTCGCCGTGAAGGTTTTCAATATCAAAAAGGCTTACTTACTTACGACTGGAATAAAATTACTGAGTTTGTAAAGTATTACTAATTATTAACAATGTCAAATGGGCTGATTTTCTAAAGAGTAAAAATTCAATGTGTTTCCACTTAGCGATACTTTTTAATGTATCTTTGTATGGAAACATTTTTTATGGAGCCAAAATTTGACGTTTTATTTATGGAAGATGCGAGGGAGTTTCTTGCGAACCTTAACCCTAAATCAAGACAGAAAATAATTTATAATATTGATAAAGCAAGAATATTAAACAATAAAGAGTTGTTCAAGAAACTACATGGAGAAATTTGGGAATTCTGAACTTTATTCAACAAAACCTATTATAGACTTTTTGCATTTTGGGATACAACAGATAAAAAGAAAACGCTCGTAATTTCGACTCATGGAATCATAAAGAAAGCAGACAAAATTCCAGTTTCTGAAATCGCCAAGGCAAATCAATTAATGCATCAATATTTTACAAATAAGCTATAAAACAACATGACAGCTAAGAATAAAATGAAACTCTATACGATCGATGAAATAAAAAACGATTTCATTGGAAAGAAGGGCTCTTCAAAACGGGAAAAATATGAGCTAGAATTACAAATGGAGTTGCTTGGCGATATGATTAGGCAAGTAAGAATAGAGCGCAATTTAACTCAAGAACAACTTGGAAAACTAGTTGGCGTGCAGAAAGCACAGATCTCAAAACTTGAAAACAACTCAACGAACGTTACAATAGAAACTATATTGAAAGTTTTCAATGCACTAAAGACAAAAATAAGTTTTCATATTGAACTTAAACAACAGAAAATAAGTATCGCCTAATGAGGTTACTTCGGTGTATAGCATTCGCTTTTAAATAGTGAAATTAAAGTTATTTTTAATCCAAAATATTTATTTTTTGAGTTTGGTAATAAAGCGAAGTGTCTCGTCCAAGGCATAAAATTTTTGTTTATTTTCGCTTTGTTATCAAAAAATATTAATTACGTTCTCAAAACGGTGGCTATCGACCAGTTCTAACAACCTGGTAAAAAAACTTCGTTCTACACTAATTCAAGGCCTAATTCTCCATTCGGAATAGTTCATAATAATTAATTTGATTTCGTAAATCTTTAATATGTTTACAGTGAATCAAAAAGACAGAACCAAACCAAATTGTATTCATTTACGTTCAAGGTAATCTCAATCATTTAAATTATTACAATGACAAACATTAAATTCGGAACAGATGGCTGGAGAGCAATCATCGCCCAAGAATTCACAGTTGATAACGTAGCTCGAGTAGCAGAAGGAACAGCTAAATGGCTCCTAAAAAACAATAATCATCCTGAAATAATGCTCGGTCATGATTGCCGTTTTGCAGGTCAGTTATTTTGTGAAACGGTAACAAAAGTAATGTGCTCACTTGGTGTGAAAGTTCATCTTGCTAAAGATTTTGTTTCCACTCCCATGATTTCATTAGGAACAGTGAAACTCAAAAAAGATTTAGGAATTATCATTACAGCAAGTCATAATCCTCCAGAATATAATGGCTTCAAACTAAAAGGATCTTTCGGTGGACCATTGCAACCGCAATATGTCGCAGAAATTGAAAATTTGATTCCTGAAAAATGTACCGTTAACCTTGAATCAATAGCACTCGATCAGCTAATTTCAACGGGAATGCTTACTTACGTGAATCTTGAAGATATGTATGTTGATCATGTGAAAGCTCATTTTGATTTAGATGTAATAAAAAATTCAGGATTAAATTTGGCTTACGATGCTATGTATGGCGCGGGGCAAAATGTGATGAAAAGAATCCTTCCAGGATTAACATTTCTTCACTGCGATTATAATCCTTCGTTCATGGGTCAGGCTCCAGAACCTATTCATAAAAATTTAACAGAATTTTCCAACCTCATTAAAAATGCTGGAAATATTGCAAGTGGTTTAGTTACCGATGGTGATGCAGATCGACTAGGATTTTATGATTCGAAAGGTAATTTTGTTGATTCACACCACCTAATTTTATTGCTGATACATTATCTATACAAATACAAAGGAATGCGAGGTAAAGTATGTACTGCCTTTTCTACAACGCCTAAAGTGGCGAAACTTTGTAAGTTCTACGGTATCGAAATTGAAACGGTGAAAATTGGTTTCAAATACATCGCAGAAATAATGGTGAAGGAAGATATTCTTCTTGGTGGCGAAGAATCTGGAGGTATTGCAATCAAAGGTCATATTCCTGAACGTGATGGAATATGGATGGGACTGACCCTCTGGGAATTCATGGCAAAGAGTGGAAAAACATTAAATGATCTGATCAATGAAGTGTATGAAATCGTAGGTGAATTCTCATTCGAAAGAAATGATCTTACACTGAAAGAAGAAGTGAAACAAAAGGTACTTGCGAATTGTAAATCTGGAAAATATACTTCATTCGGGAAATATAAAGTAGTGAAAGAAGAAGACCTCGATGGCTATAAATACTTTTTCGAAAATGGCGATTGGTTGATGATTCGAGCATCAGGAACGGAACCCGTTTTACGTATGTATGCAGAGTCAAATTCGAAAGCTGCAGCTAACGATATCTTAACAGAAAGTAAAGCTGCATTACTAAATTAATTTTTATGAATGATTTCTAATTGGAATCATCTTGATGAATAATTTCACTCAAAATAAAAATAGCATCACCGCCTTCATGGCGGTGATGCTATTTTTATACGCTTCAGTTAATGCACAACAACGTGACAGTTCTACTTTTTTGCAACCTACGGATCACTATCAACCAAAACGTGGAAGACTGATTGCAATTGGAGTAGGAGGTGCTTACTTGGCTTCTATGAGTGTGCTTTATTCCGTTTGGTATAAAGATTATCCGCAGTCGAAATTTCATTTTTTTAATGATGTAAAAGAATGGAATCAAATGGATAAATTCGGTCATGTTGGTTCCTCTTATTACCTTGGCAGATGGAGTACTGAAATGGTTCGTTGGACCGGTACCGACAATCGCAAATCAGCAATAATTGGAACTGGAATGGGCTATCTTTTCCAAACAACAATTGAAGTGCTAGATGGGTTTTCTTCTCAATGGGGATTCTCAGTGGGTGATGTAATTGCAAACACCACAGGCTCCGCATTATTTCTATCACAAGAATTACTTTGGAACGAACAACGTATCACCTACAAATTTTCATATCACGAAAGCGGACTTGCACAATATCGACCGAATATTTTAGGTTCCACTTTACCAGAACGAATTTTGAAAGATTATAACGGACAAACCTATTGGCTCTCTGCAAATATTTATTCTTTTTTACCAAAGGAATCGAAATTTCCAAAGTGGTTCAATATCGCTCTTGGCTACGGAGCCGATGGAATGATAGGAGCTGAAAGTAATGATGTTTCTTATAAAGGAATTGCTGTTCCACCTTATGAACGAGTTCGTCAATTTTATGTAGCAGCTGATGTTGATTTAACAAAAATTAAAACTAAATCACCAACATTAAAAACACTATTCCAACTTTTTGGTTTCGTGAAATTTCCATCACCAACTTTTGAATACAGAAGTAATGGACGTTCATTATTTCATGGATTTTATTTTTAAGTTTTACTCTTGCAACTTTGTTTTTTTCTTTGCATCATCATGAAAGTAATAACGAAAGTCGATTGCAATATAATCACCTTGTAAAGTCGCCTTTGCTTTTGATGTTGGAGGAATATCATAATTTCTCTCTGGATAATATTCAATATAGGTTGTATAAACACTCGAGAAAGAACGATGGTAGTTAAATCCAAAATAAAGAATCCCACTTTTTTTTGTGCGATATTCCATTCCAACATTTGCTAATACTCCTGTATTCACTTTGTGCGTACGAGCTGAATACATCAAAAAATATTTATCATTCGCATTGTAAGTGGAAATGTCAGATGGAAAAATATCTATCGATGCTCCTAAGGCTGTGGTCATGTATAATTTTTTTCCTAACTGAATAAAAATATTTGCTGATATAGGAATTTCATATCCTACAATTTTAAAGTCGGTCTCACCAACAAAAGAACTATCCTGAATACTCAGTTTATAATTTCTCTTTACAAATAATAATCCTGTCTCTAAAGTTAATCTACTATTTATAGTTCTTCTGATTAATCCACCACCACTAAACCCTGAAAATTGTTTAATGCCATATTGAATGTTGTTATTCGAAAAATTAATAGGACCAGTACGAAAAAACGAATTTGGAAATATAGGTTTAATGCAAAACCCAAATGTTGTTTTGCTTTCCTGTGCAAACGATGAGATCGAAAACACAATTGAAATTAATACAAGAAGAATTTTTCGGTACATAAGCTGCTAAGAAACGTAATTCGTTGATAAGAATTGCTAGTATTATTTAAGATTTATTTGGTAAGTAAAAAAGTTACTTTTGTAAATACTTGTTCAGTTTCAACCATCGAACATATTCCATGAACATAATTGTAATAATTCTTTTTTCCTTCTGGCAACTGAAGTTCATAACGATGAATGCCATCTGCTTTTATGTTTAAGAATTTTCCAAAGCTATCCGACCAAACTTTTGTCTTGCCAATAGGTTCATTAAAATAAAGCATTGCCAAACTATAATCAATCAATTTCTCTTTCAAAATTTTTCGATCATTTTCTGTCATAACAAGGTATTTGCTGCCGTCCCATTGCGTAGTTGTATTCACGTTAATCCGTGCATTGGTTGTTTGACGATTATTGGAATGAATTAACTTGCCATTTTCGTAACTGGTTACCAAATTGTAACTAATGTCAAATGTCATTACACGTTGTATCTGTATTTTACTGTCGAGCAGATAAGAAATTTTCGCACCTTGTATCATTCGCTTTACATTCAATACGCCTATTAATTCATCCTTCAACTGAATATTGTATTTCAACGAAAGCGATTGTGAATCCGCATGAAACACAAATATTGTGAAGAGTATACTGATGAATAATTTCCTTTTTAACATGATGGAAAATTAAAAAGCCGTTGCCATATTCCGGCAACGGCTTCTGTGAACTTATGAACCGATTTATTTGAAAATCAGCTTCTGAGTAACTTCTCCTTGCTTAAAACCTACTTTTACTAAGTAGACTCCTGATTTTAATCCATTTCTGTCAATAATAAATTTCGAATTGTTTAAACCCTCGGTAGTATATACTTCCTTACCAATGATATCGTAAATTTTAACAGTTTGAATCAAGTTGCTACTTTTTGTAGTGCTTATTTCAGTCGACTCATTAGCTGGGTTGGGCTGAATGTTAATACTATTTAAAGTAGCATTATTTTCGTCAATTCCAGTTCTTAATCCCAAACAAAAATCAATACGTGGATTCAAATAATTCATCACGGTATCGATGTATGCTAATGCCTTTAATTTCGACATGTCTGGATTTGTTTGAAGAGCACTTGAATAGGCTGCAGTGCCATAAGCTGCAGGCAAACCTAAGAACTGAGCAGTTAATACTGTTCCAGTTGAATCATACCATTCCCAAGGTCCAGCTTGTGTTGCAGGCACTGTGAAAAAAGGAAATAATCCTTCCTGACCATTATTCACAGCATTTGCACGAGTTGTATAAACATCACTAAATCCTGCATTCGCAAAACAGGAATTATTACCATAAAAATTAGTTCTCTCAATAATGTTTAGACCACCGCTTACATTATCTACAACTAAATCACCAGTTGTAGGCACTATTACTACACCTACATCGTATGGCGCAAATGGATCTCCTGGCACATGAAAACAAACCGTTGGAGGATCTCCAGCAGCCATCCATGAACTATCTCCCAATGCTCCACCTGCATTAAAAATAAATTGAACATGTGAATTATAACCTAGGTTATTCATAACTGTGTCATTATAGGCAGGTATTCCACCTTCACCTTCAAATCCACCCGTTACAGCTTGATTTACATAAGGTAACCCAGGTACAAAGCCATAAACTGAATTTGTATCTGTAGCTAAAAATTTAGGTAATGCAATTTCAGCAGGATCATTAAGCGTAGCAACAGCCATTGCAACATAACCACCAGATCCATAACCACCTAAAATTATTTTTCCAGAATCAATTGCGTAAGTGTTTCCATTAACCGCCACATCATGACGGAAATAACGAATACATGCTTTTGCATCTTGAATAGAACGATAAACCGCAGTTAACAATGTGCCTGTACGGATATCTTGTCCAGCAGGACCAGAAGCTTGTGGATTCCATCCTAAACGATAGTTTACCGCAGCAGCAACATATCCACGACGCGCAAATTGACGACAAGTTTCAGCAATTGTACTATCAGATTTGGATCCTGTTGGTTGTCCGTTGTAAATCGGTGGAAGAAAACTTCCAGTATGAAATACAAGAACTAACGGACGAGCAGAAACAGGATCTGGATTAGGACCAGATGGCTGATAAATATCCATTTTTAAAGTGTCCAAATGTGCTACTCCTCCAAGTACTGATACATTTCTACCGTATATTACATTTGAGGTTTTAGTGAAACTTGGAAAAATTTCTGTAACATATCGTTGAGCATTAGCTGTCATAAATGATCCTAAACTAATGCATAGCGATGCGATTGTAAGTAATGATTTTTTCATACGCTTGTTTTTTGGTTGATAGGGTAAAGATACAAATTCTATCACCAGTGATTTCATGATATAAATACATTTTTTAAGCATAAATTTGTCAACTTTGCAATTCTACATAATGAGGCTTAATTATCTCTTATTTACAGTTTTAATGTTGTTGCTTGGAGAAAAAATTTCCACAGCGCAGTGCATTAATACATTCCCATTTACCGAAGATTTTGAAGTGAATAATGGTAATTGGATTCCTAGTGGTAGTAATTCTGACTGGACATGGGGTCATCCCTCGAAATTACTTATCAATGCAGCAGGCAGTGGACAAAATTGCTGGATCACTGGAGGATTATCCAATCCTGTTTATAACGGTGGTGAAAAATCATTTTTAGTAAGCCCTTGTTTTGATTTTACAACATTAACATCACCATATATCAGTTTCAAAATTTTTTGGGATACAGAGAAATATTATGATGGAGGAAATTTTCAATATTCTTCTGATGGTGGAATTAGCTGGCAAAATGTAGGTGCCTTTAATTCTTCATCAACGTGTTCAAGTAATAACTGGTTTAATGATGCAGGAATATTTAATCTATCTGGTATTGCTTCTCCACCTGAAGGATGGTCGGGGAATACACATACTGGTGGTGGAAGTGGTTGCAGGGAAGGTGGTGGTTTAGGTAAATGGGTTTTAGCAAGCAATTGTATGCAGTATCTCGCTGGTGAACCTAATGTATTGTTCCGATTTACATTTTGCAGTGGCACTTCTTGTAATACCTACGATGGAATTGCGATTGACTCTCTTTTTATTGGCGAAGCTCCAGCTCAAACTGCGGATTTTAATTTTATATGCGATCTAGGAAATACAATCACAGTTAATGCTACAGCTAGTGCTTGTGTTGGTCTTTATGATTGGGACTTTGGCGATGCTGGAAGCCCATCAAATACAGGCACTCTTCAAACTGAAACACATCAATATAACACCGCAGGAACTTTTACGATTCGTTTAAGAGTTGCATTTGATTGCGCACCTGATGTTCAAATTCGAAAAGATGTTACCATCATTAACGCAACTGTTGCAACTTATCCCGTTACGTGTAAAGATGGTGCTGATGGCGCTGCTGCAATTACTGTTACCGGTTCCTCAAATGCAGTGATTAATTGGAATGTAAATCCTCCACAATCTGCAGATTCAATAAGCGCTATTAAAGTTGGAAATTATTATGTTACTGTCGTTGATCCTAATGGTTGTAGTATCACCAAAACATTTTCAATTGTCTATGGACCGGATGCTTTTGTACGACCCGACTTAGGTGCAGATACACGACTTTGTCCAGGAACAATAATTTTATTAAATCCTGGAATATTTAAAACGTATCTGTGGAATGATGGCTCTGTTTTGCCTGAAAAAAATATTGAAACAGTAGGAACTTTTTCTGTTATTGTTTCAAATCAAGCTGGATGTATCGCAGAGGATTCTATAATCATTAAAGAAGGTTGTGGTGACAATGTTTGGATGCCAACAGCTTTTTCTCCAAACAATGATACTAAAAATGATGTGGTTTTTGCTTCTGGTATAGCAATCGAAAAATTTGCAATGACCATCCTTAATCGATGGGGGCAAACTGTTTTTGCAACAGAAAATATTGCACTTGGTTGGGACGGTACTTACCTCGAGAAACCAGCTCAAGAAGGAATATATGGCTATACATTACACTATACTTTGTTTGATGGAAAATCTTATGATAAAGATGGTACAATATTATTGATAAGATGAGATAATTTATTCTTTCTTTGCTAGAAAAATACTTGCAGCAATTGAAATTATTAACCCATTAATCAATCATCCAATAGCACTTCGGAACAAATAATTTTTTAGATTAAAATAATTTTCTGCTTGGCTTGTGTTGACTTTTTGGTGCTTACTGTATAATCGATAAAATCAGCAAAGAAGTTAGGGTTGATGAATTTTATAAATATTAAAACCACAATTGGTGATAAAATAGCTGTAATAATTCCTATAGTCATCCCTGAACGAATGGCTCTACGATATGATAATTTTCCACCAAATTCTCTTTTTTTCTCCGCCATCCCATGCATGGCAATTACAATATAAGGGATTATGATGAAGTAGGTAACAATTGAATAGTATCTTATGAATTTGGTTTGGAAGCCACAGTAAAACTCAATTGCTAAATACACTAGGGTAAATACACTTAAGAAAAAACTGTATTTAAATTCTATTTTCATCTATAATTTTAAATCCTAACCAAAGGTATTTTTTAAATCCATATACCTGATTTATTTCATGAATTAATTATGTCGAAATCTAATGGAATCTTTAATGTTAGAATTGTTGCTTGTTGATGTAAATCGTTATACGTTGCAAAGGCTACATTTTACGAAAAACTATTCAATATATCTCTTGTAGAAACTGTTCCATTTGCAATTGAGCTATATGCTTTTCGGCAAGAAGTAAACAATAAAAATAGGAAAGTAATCGACAAATTTGTTGTGCTAAATAATCTTTTCATGTGATAAATTATTAAAAGCTATATCCAATTCCTAACGACCAAATTCCTTGCTGAGTGTAATAACGATTTTGTGTTGGAAAAGGAACTATTGATAGATCTTTATTGTAATCACCTGTACTTTTGAAAGTGTAATCTGCTTTTATGCTTACTCCTGATGTTGGTTCATAGAGAAATCCTGCAATTAAATAAGCTTGTTTTAAAGCATCATTTTGAATTCCATTTTCAGGAACTTTAGAATTCATGTCGAGCATTTCAAAACGAGTAAAGCCAATTAGTTTTCTATTTTCATTTTTATGCAAAAAATTATATCCCAACTCTAAATATCCTCCCCATAATTCTTCTGGAACATTCGATGCAAATGCTTTGTTAATGTCCTTTGCTTTTGAAATATTTATCATCGTTGCCAAAGCACGAATTTGCCATGGACCATTATTATACATTGCATTTCCTTCAACTAAAAATACTGGACTTCCAAATGGTCCTGATTCTAATCCTAAACTATCAGCAAGCTTTGGCTCATAAGGTGCACTACCACCAATATATCCAGATAATTGCAAACGAATAGGACCTTCATATCCATTTATTGCTCCTTGTAATGCTAAACTATTTCCTAAGGTAGCTCTTCCTTCCTGACTAGCACCACGAAGTCCACTTCCATATTCTAAATTTTCTGCATTAAGACCATTCATCAAACTAAGTTGATATTCCATACCTCCAAGATTTGCAAAATTTCCTTTTAAAGAAATTCCAATTTCTCTCCACGTAGTAGGAATGATTACAGTTTCTACATAAGGTCTTGCAACTCCAAGATGATCTCCCGGTAAATGATACTCATTCGTGTATCCAATGCGTGGGATGAATAATCCAGCAACAATCCGATTGTTTTTATTTAATTTGAATTCTAGATAAGCTTGCTCAATACTAAATTCACCTGATCGACCGCCAGCTTCAACACCTGCACTTTCTAATTCAAATTCAGTAACCAGTTGAATGTTTTTGTTGAAACGATAACTCATCAAAACAACCGCTCTATCGAAATTAAAGGAAGCCTTTTGTTGTTTATCAAGATAGGTAAAACTAGCTTCTCCATAACCAGAAATAATCGGCATATTTCTAACAGAATTACTCGTATCTGAATTTGCTTTTTGTGCTCGTACTGTTGTCGACAACATTAAAAAAATGATGGCTACGAATCTCAATTTTGAATACTTAATTGGCATCTGATTTTTATAATTATTTATGTAAAGGTCAATTGGTAGGAAGCCGCAAAGTAAGATAATTGTTTTTAATCATTCCAAATAAAATATTTAAATAATTGATTATCAATATAATGATTTTTATCATATTTTGATTTGTTATACCTTAAAATAAAAATCCTATGATTTTTATTTTGAACACTTTTTAAACTCATCAAACGAAATGCTTAGGGTTAATAGGAAAAAGTTATTTAGATAGCGCGTGTAATGTTTCGGTAGCTTATAGAGGTGTATTAACAGATGCAATTTGAATGTACTTGTCTTTATCAGATGGTTATATCTTCTTTAATTTAGAAGGAACTTCCACAGCTGCTGTTTCAGGCACTAACACAAGTGGAAATTATTTATACCATATTGGCGGATACAAAAAGGCTACAGGTGCTAATATGCATACAATCACTGTCGCTTTTGGTGAGAACTTTATTGTTGATGGAGCTCGCGAAGCAGAGGTTCATACTGATGTGAATATTCTTGAATTATTTAAAAATCCAGTAAACATTTCTCTAGCTGCTGATAATAATATAACAGCGTCTGGTGCAACTGCAACAAAAATTGCAAATAACTATGTGGATATGTTTCAATTTGAACATATTCATAACGCTCAATAAATTTAAGAATTAGTTTTTAATAAGTATGGATGCATGTTTACTAAATAAATATCCATCCATTTCTCGGTGTGTTTTGTTAAATGAAAAATATAAAATATTTACTTGTTGTAATGGCAATACTAAGCAATGTAATCCCATCATTTGCATGTGATATTTGCGGATGTTATTTAGGGATTTTATATGGAGAGAAGCAAAATGCTATTGCCGTTTATTATCGTTACAGGGCATTCACTGGACAATCCTTCAAAGGAAATTCATGGTATCCCGACAATGGCAATTTACGTGTTGATAATACCTTGCATGGCAGCTCTGGTGGAGCAATTGCAAATACAAATTCTTTTGAAATTTATCGTGTGTCAGAACTTCGTGCGAAGTATTTTATTCATCCTAAAATCGAATGGAATATTATTATGCCCTATTTGATGAATAGCGATGCAGACGGTTCAACAGTTACTCGCCTTAGTGGAATGGGCGACATAACATCATTCGTTGGATATGACTTATTTGATAATAGTTTCAATAATATTATTCGACAAAAATTTCAACTTGGAGCAGGAATAAAATTACCAACAGCAAAATTCAATCGTAAAATAAATGATAATCGTTCCAGTTTATTATTGCAAACAGGAACAGGATCTACCGATGCTTTTGTATTTGGAAATTATGTTTTAGGATATAAAAAATGGGGCGCTGATTTTAATCTATCTTACAAAATGAATGGAACAAATAAATTTGGTGAGAAGATCGCAAATAGTATTACTTCTTTTTCAAGTTTATTTTACAAATTTTCTTTGAATAAAAATGTGATTATTCTTCCCAATTTACAATCCTATTATGAAAACACAGATGGTTTAATGATTAATAAAGTTGTACAAGGCGGAACTGCAATGAAAGTTTGGATGCTTGGTGGCGGACTTGATGTTCATTATAAAAAGATAAGTCTATCGGCATCATTACAACTTCCTGTCAGGGAGGAATTAGTGCATTATCAACCTAAAAGCACTTTAAGAACCGTATTTGGTCTTACTTGGCATTTTGAAACAAAAAAATTCCTGATATCTTCAAATTCTCAGCCCTCAAAATAGGTGAGAAGCCACTAACTTTGCTTCCCCATTAAAAATCCTTAAAAATGAATTTCTTAAAAAATAGTATTCCTTTTATTGCTCTTGCTCTTGTTATTGCATCTTGCAACCAATCAAAACCTCAGCCTGAACAAAAACCAATTCCTCATCAAGTGCAAGTTTCAGCATCTACCATTAAAGTAGATTTAAAAAATTTTGCTTCTCCAAATGACACAACTTGCGGTATGCCACTTTCTGCGGGAATTGCAGACACAGCAACAGTTGATGGAAAACTATATGGATTCTGTAGTTCTAGTTGCAAAGAAGCGTTTCTTGCCTTCCAACCTATACAAAAATGAAAATATCAAAATATCAATTGATGTTGGCGGGTAGTTTACTACTAATCGTTCTCGTTTTTATTATTGCTGCTACGATGAAACGCAAAAGTGAAGTATCAGAAGTATTGCCAATTTTCGGAATGGATGATAGTACCTTTAAACCTCCAGTTGTAAAAGATTTTCATTTAACCAACCAAGCAGGAGTTTCCATCACACAAAATGATGTAAAAAATCATATTTATGTAACTAATTTCTTTTTTGCAAAATGTCAAGGAATTTGTCCTGCAATGAATAAACAATTGTCGCGCGTTTATGAAAAATATCGTGGTAACAAAGAAATTCTTTTCCTTAGCCATTCTGTTAAGCCTGATGATGATTCTGTTCCTGCTTTAGCTGAATATGCAAAGTTGTACAATGCAAATCCTTCGCAATGGTGGTTTTTAACTGGCGATAAAAAACAGATTTACGATTTAGCGCGTTATTCATATATGGCTAGTCTCTCCGAAGGCAATGGTGGTTCTGATGATTTTGTTCATACACAAATGCTAACGCTTGTTGATAAGGATAAACATCTTCGAGGTTTTTACGATGGACTTGATACAGCAGAAGTCAATAAACTAATTGTTGATATTCAAATCCTCTTAAAAGAGTATCATTAATTTGTCTTGAACACTTCAGATAACTATCGAATCTGCATTCTCCACATTGCGAACCTTTCGGGATAATTCGCCACAGAGTGATCCCTTTGGTATAATTTTTAATCCGATAGCAATCGGATCTAAAATCTAAATTTTTAATTTTTAATTTTTAATTTTTTTCATCCAAGTATATTAACATTGCATTGTAGATAATAAAATTACCCACAACACTTATTAACAAAATCGGGAACTAGCTTTGAACAACACTCAAGCTAATGAAAAGAGTAGTAAGTTCTTCTATAATTTCCGTTGTGATCCTTTTAATGATCGCTGGAGGTTTCTTCTACTACCAATATTACAGAGGAACAAATGCAAGCGAATTAGAAACAGTTCCTGCTGATGTAGCTTGGTTAATATCATGCGATCCTTCAGGTGGAGAACTTCAACAATTAGCAAAAACTGGTTTTTTTAACGGTCATGATAGTATACCCGTTTTAAAGTCATGGTACAATTCGTTAATCAGTTTTGATTCGTTAGTAGCAAATACATTGGAATTCAAAAAACATTTTGCGCAACATCCATTAGTTGTTTCAGGACATGTTACCGGACCAGGAAGTTTTAGTTTACTCTTTATAACAAAACTTAGTGGCACTAATCCTGACGGACTAGCAAGCAATTTAACAGTAAAATTATTAGGTGCAAGTACAGAATCACAAACTAGAAGTTATAACGGAGTCGATATTCATGAGGTAAGTATTGGAAAGAGCAATCAAGTTTTTGCATGGGCTGTTACCAAAGGAATTTTTGTAGGTAGTTTCACACCTTATCTCGTTGAAGATGCAATTCGTCAGCAACGTTCTGGTAAAGCACCATCGCCCGCAACGCGTTTGCAAAATTTTATGGATGGCAAGGAGAAAGGATTGTTAGCAGCAATTCGTTATTCAGGATTTCAACGTTGGGTAAATACGCAAATCAATCCAAATGCAGGAATAGCACTTTCGCCTCTACAACGTGTGGGTGACTGGACTATTGCAAAACTTGAACTGCATCCGAACCTAATATCGTTTAGTGGTACAACAACATTGAATGATAGTCTTGAATTTATTTCTTTATTCAAAAATCAACAACCTATCAGTAGCAAAATTATTGGGATGCTTCCATCAAGAACTGCTGCTGCCATCATCTGGGGATTTTCTGATCCACAACGTTTCATTGATGACTTAGGCGTATATCTCAAAAAACAAGACGGAAATCAAGTAGTTACTTCTGGCGATAGAAATACTATCCTAAAATATTTTAAACCATGGATAGGGAAGGAGGTAGCATTATTAGTTACGCAACCAGTTTCAATTACTACTGATAATCATTACTTCGCATTAATAAATATTGCGAATGAAAATACATGCAAAATTTCATTAAGCGAATTCGCAACTAATTTAAAATTGGCGGATAAATCAGCAGAGGCAGAAGAATCTTATAATGGATATGTAATTCGTTATCTTCCATTGCAAGGTATTTTGTCATCGTTATTCGGACCATTATTCAATCGTATAAATCGATTTTATTATACCATTGTTGATCATCATCTTGTTGTTGCGAATCAAGCATCAGCGTTAAGAGGATTCATCAATGATATTAAAACAAAAAATTTGCTGAGTTTAGATGAACGCTATCATGCTATGGAAAATAATATTCCTAAACAGAGTAATCTATTTTTCTATTGCAGTATTCCACAATCAGAACTTGTCTTTAGAGCTGTTGCAGTTCCTCAATGGGTGAACTGGCTTGCAAAATATGGATCCACACTTAAAGGTTGGAATGGATTAACCTTTTCTATTGCAAATCAACAAGGCGTTTATAGTAGTTCTGGATGTTTAAGTTATTTCAATACTGGAATTAGAGGTCCGCATTTAATGTGGAATACTAAGTTAGATACAACAATAAGTATTGGTCCATTTATTCCAGGAAAGTTGAATAAACTTGTTTTAGTTCAAGATGTGAAACAACAACTTTATGCAATCGATCAAGAGGGAAATATTAGATGGAAGAAAAAAATGGATAGTAATGTAAAAGGTGAAATTAATGCTATTGATTATTATCAAAATGGAACGGAGCAATACCTTTTCAGCACTTCTTCTTTTATTTATATGATCGATTCTTCTGGTAACAACATTGGGAATTATCCATTGCGATTACCTGCTGGAACATCCAATGGTTTATCATTAATAACATTTGATTCGTCTGCTACTGGCAAAAGATTTTATGTTGCTTGTACAAACTTAAGGTTATACGGATATGAAATAAATGGAAAGCCATTAATTGGATTTAACACCATTAAGTTACCAGATATTATTACACAACCAATTCGAATAGTGCATTCGGGGAGCGAACAATATTTAAGTTTAATTGATCAAAACGGAACATGTTTTTTTATTGATAGATCTGGTAATAGAAAGTTTACATTAAAAGAAAAACTTTCAACAACAGATAAAACAATTTTTCTGCCAACTTCCGACTCCACCATTTTATTTAAATGGCTTAGTGATTCAGGAAAAATTAAAGTAGCGAATAGTGATGGTAGTGTTTCCATTGAGATTAAATTAGATGGCGATAGTATAAATGCTACGATTCCATTCGATGTAAATGGAGATAATCAACCAGAGTGGATAAGTACTGGTGCTTCAGGTTTGCAAGCAGAATCTTCTGATAAAATTATTTTATACCGTTTTCGATCAGAAGGAACTCCTAGCAATCCATTTGTTTTTATCAGTGGAGGAAAGAGTTATTTTTCCTTTGTGAGTAAATCAGCTGGGAAATTCTATCTTCTTAATAGAGATGGAACTTCATGTGAAGGATTTCCTCAACAAGCAATCGATACTCCTCTCCTCTATAAATCAGCATCCGATGGCATTGGCTTGATAGTTAAATACGATGATCATAGCATCGGATATTACATAGTGGAATAAATTCATCTAATTTGTATTGAATGTTAACTTAAATAACTTATATTTGTTTACTGCAGCAACACTTGCTGTACTCTTCCTCATCTTATTCCTTCTAATTTTATGAGCAGAATATCATTCTTCTATGATCTCCCTTCGGTGTATAAGGTTACGCTGAAGGCACTTGAAAGAAGAGAATTTAAGATAATTGAAGCAGACGAATCAAAAGGCTTAATTAAGGCAGCTTCCAAAGTAAAAATTCTTAAACCAACTATTAATATTGAGTTACATATAAAAACAATTTCAAATAATCAAACTGCCTTAGATATTCATTCTAAAATTAAAAAGACATGGCTAACGCCTGATGGATTTGAAGCAAAAGTAGAAAGTAAATTCATCAATACACTTTATAAGTGCTTCGAAAATATTTAATTTTTCTAAAGAGAGAGTTCTTATTTTTTTTCTTTCATTTAAATACAAAATCATTGTCTTATAGTAATTAACTTTTTCAGCAAAATCGTATTGAATAGAAAAAACCAAATGCCAATTATTAATATAAACTAGTTCAAAGGAGTGACTTAATTTTTTGTTTAAACAAGGAATAAAAACAGATGCAGGGCTAATATTTATAGAATAATTTTTTGAGTAAGTTAAAATAAAAAATGACAAGTTTATTGGAATAAATTATTTTCAGAATAGGTATTAAAAATATAAAAAAAATCTCATAAAAAAACCGCCTTTAAGTGGCGGTTTTTTTATGAGATTTTTCACTCAACAAATTAATTATTTATTCTATCGCGAAATCAACTCTACGATTCATCGCATTTAACTTGCTTGCCATAGGATCTGTTTCACCTTTCGATTCAGTTTCAATTCTTGATGCATCAATACCATATTGTTTCACCAAATGATTCTTAACAGCATCAGCACGTTTCTGTCCTAACTTGTTGTTCTCATCGGCTGCACCTTTAATATCACAATTTCCTGATACCTTAATTTTCAAAGAAGGATTTGTTTTCATCACTTTCGCAATTACCAATAAACGATCATTGTAAACTGATTTTATTGCAGAAGAACCTAAGTCGAAGAACACTGAAGGAAGATATCCAGTACCATTTTTACCATTTGCACCATTAGCAGCTCCTTTTCCATCAGGACCACCATAAACAGCATCTTTACCAAATTCACCTGGCTTCGCTAAAGTAATACCCTGGAAATTTACAAGTGATCCTTGCGGGGTATTCGGCTCTAAATCGCGACTATCAACAACTCCATCAGCATCTGTATCTGTTTCTTGACCATT
This sequence comes from Bacteroidia bacterium, assembly GCA_038206385.1. Taxonomy (GTDB): domain Bacteria; phylum Bacteroidota; class Bacteroidia; order AKYH767-A; family OLB10; genus JANXSD01. Next base: position 26,193 of record JBBRAW010000014.1, read on the forward strand.
TGCATCCACTTTCGCACCTTTCACAGTAAATGGGTCTGTATCTTTATTATCTGGAACACCATCACCATCGGTATCTACTAACGTTCCGTCGCCATAAACTTTCGATCCTTCTGGAGTGCTATTATCCTTATCAAATAAATCCGAAACACCATCCTTATCTTTATCTCCTGAGATGATGTCGATTTTTTCTTTCATATCAGCAAGATCATTATAAACAACTTCCATTGGATTCACCCATTCCATTGCTTTGTTCTTCTTGCCAAAAGTATAATTGAGGCCAAGGTTTAACATCAAATAACTATCGTAAGAAGAATATGTTTTTACTGTAGCATCAACATTATCAGTAAATGTTTTACGATATTCTAATGCTACTCCAACATCAAACTTTTTGATCTTGTATTTAAATCCTAAACTTAAAGGAAGCATGAGTTCTGTTGTGTTTCCTGATTTACGCAATGTTTGGCCAGTTACATCATCAGTAACTTTTGCATCGAAATTAAAAAAACCAATACCTAAAGTTCCAACCATGTGAAAATTTTTATTTCTATTCAGGAAACTAATATTTCCAAAATTATAAGTCATTTCAAGTGAACCTTCCAGTAATGGAGATTTGAAAGACTCATCATACTGTTTAGCTCCACCACCAGAACCTGGAAATTGAATGGGTAAAAATGTAATTGTATCAAGGTAATCCCTGTCGTTACCAGAAAATTTAGATGCCATACCACGAGCTCGTAAACCAATAGAATGACTAACCTGATAATGAACTTGTAAACCGTAAGAAGGATTTATTTTCGCATACTTTATAAATCGACTATTGTTTTGATCTCCTTTAAGTAAATCGCCAAGCAAGTGGCTTGCTCCAACGCTTATTCCAACCGACCAGCGATCAAATTCTTTTGGTTTAGGAAGTCCGTAATTGTTAGTTGTAGCAGGTGTTTGAGCAATTATCCCACTTCCGAAAACAAGGAATAGAAGGATAAGGGAATGCCTGATTTTTGTTGACATGGTGTTTTTAATCAATGGTTTGAAGGTGCAATGATAACTAAACTAGATTAATTGTCGAAATATCTATCAGCAAAATTATATTATGCTTTAATAAAATGAACTCCTTTCGGATGATTCTTACCTGCTAATTCGGCCAAAAATACTAATTGTTGTGCATCGTCTACAAAATTTAGTTCATCACTTTCAATAATAAGAATGCGCTCGTGATTTAGTGTTTTTAGATGATTGAGATATTGGTTTGATACTTTATCTAGGTAACTGGCAGGAATACTTTTTTCATATTCACGACCTCTCTTTTCAATATTGATTAACAACTGATCAGTGCTCTTTTTAAGATAAATCACCAATTCAGGACGAATTAACGAATCTTTGATCATCGAATAAAAACGCTCGAATAATCCAAGCTCATGTTGGCTAAGGTTTATTTGTGCAAACAATAATGATTTTTCAAAAATATAGTCGCTAATTAGCATTCTTCCATTGGCTTTTGCAGATTCTTGTGCGTGCTTCAATTGCTGATATCTTTCAGCTAAAAACGACATCTCCAAAGGAAAGGCAAAACGCTCTGGATTTTCATAAAATTGTGGAAGGAAAGTGTTTTCAGCAAATTCTTCAAGTACTAAATCTGTATTAAAGCGGTTGCTAAATATTCTTGCTAAGGAAGTTTTTCCGGCACCTATATTTCCTTCTATCGCGACATAAGAATAGGGTAGTAATTCGCTCATTCAATATTTTTATAAACTTGTACTTCACTATGGTCATCACAATTTTGAAGTAATGTTTTTTGATTAATGCCTAATACTGGATGGTTGAAGTTGGGATAAATCTCAGATAACGGAGTAAGAACAAATCTTCTAATCTCAATTTCACGATGAGGCAAAGTTAATCGCTCCTCTTTAATAATGATTTGTCCAAAATAAAGTAAATCCAAATCGATACTCCGCGGTCCCCATTTCGCAACTCTCTCTCGTCCCATTAATTGTTCAATATCTAAAAGTTTATCCATCAATTTCAATGGTTCTAAGTTGGAATAAACACCAAACACCTGATTGAGGAAATTAGGTTGATCAATTTTTCCCCATGCAGAAGTTTGATAAACACTCGAAATACGATCCATTTCTCCAATCTCATTGCTAACAAAATTTAACGCTTTTGTAAGATAGGATATTCGATCACCGAGGTTACTTCCACTACTGATAATTGCTAATTCCATGAAGCTGCAAAAGTATGATTCAACACCTTATCACTGCCACAATTTGAAATAAGTTCTGAAATAAGTTCTCAAACATTCTAAAAACCAAATAGCTTTGCTTCCATATAACACTATAATTTTATGATTCGTCAAGATCTCTTTTCTTACCTCGAAGCATCAGCGGTTATTGTATGTTCCCTGTCAGGAATGATGAAAGCCGCAGAGAAACGAATGGATATTGTAGGCACGTACAGCATGGCGCTCCTTGTTGCATTTGGTGGAGGAACAGTTCGTGATTTACTCTTAGAACGTCGCCCATTCTTTTGGGTGCAGCACGAATATTATCTCTTAATCGTACTAATAATGTGTATCGCCTTTGTGTATAAACCCGCTTTCTTTAAAATTGCAAGATTACTTTATCGTCGTAGTAATACAATTGATGCATCTGGATTGGCCTTATTCAGTTTGTCGGGGTTAATTGCTGCAATGAACCAAGGAATTCCATTTTTGCCAGCATCCATTATTGGTGTAATAACTGGAGTTGCAGGAGGTGTTTTTCGTGATCTTGTTGTTAATGAAATACCATTAATTTTTCGACCAGGAGGATTGTATGCCGTAGCCGCTTTTGCAGGATGCTGGACTTTTATTGGATGTGTTGAACTTGAAATGCCACCAGTTATCAGCACAACATTTGCATTTTCTACAATAGTTGGTTTGCGATTAATTTCTGTTTATTTCGGACTTGAATTACCCAAGCCTCATTGGTGGTATGATGAAAAGTAGGAGCTAAGTTTTAGGAATATAAAATCAAGAAAAATTATTTTGTACTGTTAATTATCAGTTCGAAATTTTTTGAATTCTTGGTTGAACACTCCACAATCCGAAAATAGAAAATACTATCAAGAGGAATGTTTTAAAATATTCTTTAAGTGCTACTTCTTTATTTTGCTCTGCACTTACTAGCGCTTTTGCTGATGTAATAATGATAAAAACAAATGCTAAAGTAGAAAGCAATTGTGGAATTATATTCGTTGGCTTTGTAAGGTTAATAATACCAACATTATAGTGCTCCAAGTGATTGCCTGTAAAAAGTAAAAACATTTGACTAGCTATTAAAATAAAAATTGCACCAACTAAAAAATTGAATTCATTCAGGTTAATATTATTTCTTTTTAATTGCTCTTTTGATATTAATGAAATTCCAATACACCAACTTAGTAAAAAGAAACCTCCAACATTTTTCAGAATACTATTCGCAATTGACATGGAATCATTTCCAGTTGAATAAATACCAATTGAAATTGGACAAGCAATTAGCAGGAATAAAAGAACGCGATTCATCTTTATGAAAGGAGAGGTAAATTGATATAATATCTTTTCCATTTTATTATGATTGGTGTTTTAATACTCTTCAATAGCAGTAAAAAATAAGTTGCTAAATTTTTTTAGAGACAAATTATACTTCAACTGAGAAAATATTTTTTACTTAAGTTGAATAAAATATGCGCTAATTTACCTACTTATCGCAACCAATCGTTGTTCTAATTCATTCACTTCTTCTAACCATTGTTCTGTTTCATCACTTTCGTCCCATAGTTCTTTCAGTTCCGAATTTTGCTTTATCTTTTGAATTATTTCAATAGCACTCGCTGTTAAATCTGAGGAGCATTTGAAGCCGGAGTTATTGATAAGTTCCAACTCTTCTTCGGGAAACTCACCTGATGTTGCGCCGCACAAAAGTGCAACTACTTCAGCAGCTGCAAGTGCTTCCTCGCAATCTAATGATTCAGCCATTCCTTCACTATCTTCTATCATATTAAAAGCTGATCGAATTTTTTCCAAAGAAGGTTCTTCTGCAAAATCCATTAACCAGTCGAGTGCACTATCATTTTCGAAATTTCCGTATCCCCAAGTTTCCATTTTCTAAGTATTTGCAAAATAAAATTATTAAAAAAATAATACAAACAACAATGCGCTAACTATTTTTAATTCACAGTCAGCGCATTATTGTAATAGGATATTATTTTCTTCTGCCAAATAATCGTAACAACATCAGGAATAAATTGATGAAATCAAGGTAAAGTTTTAATGCCCCCATTACTGCTAATTTTTTACCTTCTTCAGTTCCATCAGCACCAGCTAAATGCATGTCTTTAATACGTTGCGTATCATAAGCGATAAGACCAGTAAAAATAAGAACGCCAGCATAAGTTGTGATCCAATAAAGTGTTTCGTTTTGCATGAACATATTTACTAGCGAAGCGATCACTAATCCGATTAATCCCATCATCATGATACTTCCAAATTTGGTAAGATCCGTTCCCGTAAATAATCCAAAGAAACTCATTACCGCAAATGTTCCAGCTGTGATAAAAAAGGTACTAGCTATAGACTCTGAAGTATAAATTAAAAAGATAAAGGAGAAAGTTAGACCTGTTAATGCAGCATAAGCAACAAATAATGCCATTACTGCTAGCGATGAAAGTTTTTGAGCCCATATTGAAAGCGCACCAACCATCAATATTTGGACGATAAATAATCCAAAAAATATCATTTTATTTCCAATGATCAAATCAAGCATACTTTGGGAGCTTGCTACTGATGTTGCTACAATTCCTGTGGTCGCGAGAGCAAAGGCCATCCAGCCATATACTTTCACCATAAATCGTTGTTGCTCCTGAACAATTTGAATGTCCTGGACATGAATGTTATTATCCATTTTTTATTTTTTATTGGCGCAAAATTACAGTTTTTATTATTGCTTTATGTAATTTTACCTTAAATCAAATAAAATCAAATGAAGCGTCACGGTATTGTTCTTTTGTTGTTTGTAATATTAAAATCTTCATTCGTATTCTCTCAAATAAAGGAGGGGAAAGTTGATTTTAAAGTCTCCTATCCCAATTCAGAATTACCCAAACAAAGTTTATCGATGTTCCCGGATCATACTGTGGTGTGGTTTAAAAATGAACAAAGTCGTTTCGATATGAAAATGGCCATGGGAATGAATATGAGTACCATAATTGATAACAAAAACATGGTTATTTTAATGGATATTCTAGGCAAGAAAACTGCAATTAAAAAACAGATGGCAGACTTGGCTAAGAATGCAAATTCAAGTCCCAATAAGTCAAAGGTCACTTTAACCACAGAGGTCAAAGATATTGCTGGTTATCATTGTAAAAAGGCAACTGTTAAAACAGAAGATGGTGAACTAGAAATATGGTTTACAACAGAAATTATTGGAAATAATAGTTGGAACGAAAGCTTTAAAGGAATAAATGGATTTCCAATGGAATTTAATATGAAAACGGGTCAAATGGAAATGCATCTAATAGCTGAAAAGGTGAATGTAGAAAAAGTAGAGAATAGTGTTTTTATTGTCCCCAATGACTATGTTTTTTTAAGTGATGCAGAAACAAAAGCAATGTTTGATGGTTTTAAATAGATTCAAACGTATTGTTTTTTTATTGAATATCAAATAATTTTGTATTTTTGAGAATTAATTTTAATATTTGTTTTTATGAACTTTTACATGCTCAGTGGTGCGATTTTCGTCCTTATAATTTTTTCGTTTGGATTAAAAATTTATAGTAACCCAGGACCTTTGGATACTATTTTTGCATACAGAACAAATAGAAGTATAAAAAATGAAGATACATGGTTGGAAGCAAATGTTTTTGCGGGTAGATGCTTGATGTATTTTGCTACGATCTTTTTATTACTTCTTCTCTTGGCAGGACAATTATTTATTTCAACAGAATTTACCATTTATGCTATGGCTTTTTGTTTTATTATTTGTAGTGTTTCTGTTGTTGCATTTACTGAAAAGCATTTACAACAAGTCTTTTTTAGAGATGGTAAACGAAAACCTACTTCTTTATAATTAGAAAATAAAGTATTAAAGTAAGGTAATTATTATTTTGAAATAATTAAAAATTCTGTTCTGCGATTTTGTGCTTTACCTAGCTCTGTATCATTAGAGGCGAGTGGTTTTGTTTCGCCAAGTCCTTTATAGGATAATCTGCTTCGTTCAATACCACATGATGATAGAAACTCAAAAACAGCTTTTGCACGTTGTTCTGATAAAGTTACGTTTTCAATTGGATTTCCGGCATTATCTGTGAAACCGTTGATCGCTAATTTGATTTGATCGTTTTCTTTTAAATATTCTGCAAAATCAGAAATAATATTTTTATCTTGATCATTTAAAGCGGAAGAGTTACTACTAAAATGAATATTATTTAATGGATATGCCTGACCAACTTCTATCTTTTTTAGTTTAACATTTACTTTTTGAGTAGCAACTAATGAAGTATCATCTTTCGAAAAATAAGTAGAGTTAAATGCAAATCCCTTTTTCTTTACTGTCATGATATAATCCTCATCAAATAAAACCACAGAAGCATATTTACCGGTTATTGTATCATAATTTACATCTATAATTTCTTTTGTAAGTGAATTTTTCAATTCAATTTTAGCATCCGAAAATGTTTTGTTGTCATCATCTTTTAAATCTCCTTTGATGAAAAGTACTCGTTCAGGTTTTACTTTTTCTGGCATTTCAAATTCATAGATATCATAACCTCCAGGCCCCTTTAAATGATCAGAAGCAAAGTATCCACTCTTACCATCTGTACTCACGAAAAATCCCACTTCATTGCCTTCTGTATTGATTGGGTAGCCTAAATTTATTGGATCACTAAATGAACCATCACTCTTTATTTTGCACATATAAATATCGAAACCGCCCATCCCCGGGAGGTTATCACTACTAAAATAAAATGTTTTATTATCAGGATGTATAAATGGAGTACGTTCGTTTCCTATGGTATTAATTTGAGAACCTAAAGGATGTGGTTTACCCCAATTTCCATTTTCATCCTTTTGCGTTACGTAAATATCACTCGTTTCATGTATTGAATCTCTAAAGCTTGCAAAATAAATTTTCTTGCCATCAGGAGAAACACTAGGTTGACTGTCCCATAATTTTTTATCATTCACAAAATCACTTAAACTTCGAGGCTCCGACCATTTACCATTTATATCATCACTAGTATAAATATCGAAGTTGCCATTTTTGTTTACTGTAAAAAATAAATGTTTATTATCGATTGAAATACTAGCACCACCTTCGTTGTTACTTCCACTTTTATTAAACGGAAATGGCATTGGTTGACCTCCATCAAATTCACCATTCACTTTTTTACTCATCATAAATTTCTCTACACTCATTGATGTTAATGCGCCACGTTTTGTTTCTTCAAAACGACGTGTAAAAAAACAATAGTCTTGATCGGGAGAAATGATCGCTAAATATTCTGGCTCACCAGTAGAAACATTTTTTAATGGAATTGGATTGAATGGAACTGGATGCATCATTAAATTGGCGCGAGTAATTTTTTGATTCGCATCAAGCGCATTTTCTTCTTTTACTTTATTGAAATCTAAAAAGCTTTGAAAATTTTTTATTGCAGATGCAAATTCTTTAGTTTCATATTGATAATTTGCCAATCGATAATAAGCATCCGCCGAAGCATCAGGACAAAGTTCAATAAGTTTTGTATAGGCTATTGACATCGTTTTGCCTTCGTGTGCAGCATAAGCTGATTCCGCTAAGAATTTATAGGCTTGACCGTTAAGGGAATCTTCAGCTAATGACTTAGTAATTAATTCAACAATTTCTGAAAACGGCTTACGAGACTTCTTTGCATCTTTTGCATCCTCTAAAAAGCGGTTTGACTTTTTAACCGACGATTCAGGACATAAAGATTGCTTTTGTGCATATGATGAAAAGCACAATTGCAAGAAGATGAAAATTAAAATAGTTCTAGACATCAATTTTTTATCTATGAATTTTCACTAATAGTTAACGTAAAAACATCACAAATATGATAAGATAATTGTGAGAATGGTGATTTTCTTTGAAGATCTATGAACATTTAATTGTTTGGCGATAAATTGTCAAAAAAAAAATCCGAACGATCAGTCCGGATTTTTTTCAATGAGAAAGAAGTTATTATTGTCCTTTTGTAATTCGAATTACTTTTAACGTACCACTGTTATTTTTTATTTGCGCTAAATATATTCCTGCTTGCCATTTAGCACCCATTTCAATGATGCCTTTAGTTGACTTCAACAAATGTGATTCAATTTGTCTTCCTTGAATATCTGTAATATTAAGAGTACAGCTTTCAGAAAGTTGTTTTAAATCATAATTAATTTTAACAGTATTGTTAAATGGATTAGGAGTCGCAATCAAATTAAGTTGTGCTGAATTGTTCTCATCAATACTTACTAAATCTACAACTTCAAATTTATCTAAGCCTCCTTCTACCACATTGAAATCAGGACCTACATCACTTGTAGTTGCGCTTAAAATCATGTTTGCCGTTGGAGTGATGAATGTATTAACTTGAAAACTTGAAGGAACCCATGTGCCATTACCAGTTGATGATGGAGTAACACGTTCCAATTCAACAGAAGTTAGCCCATTTGAAAGTGAGATTATTAAAGTATCGTTTGGAGGACCAAAACTTAAAGTGCCATCATAAAACCATCTGTAATAATTGATGATTGGATTTGTGTATTGTGTTAAATCAAATTTAGGGGAACTAATTGTTGTTGCAGGTCCATCAACATCATGTGCTGTAGCACTTCCACCACCATTATCAGTAACCAAACACGACGCTCCACAATCGTTAGATACATCAATATCTGGGTTGGCAATAACTCCTCCCTGATTAGTTCCAATCGGAACACCTCTTACCCATGCATTAGTTGTTGAACCACTTATAGTCCATCCAAAATCCAACGCGAAATCATCATAATAACCTTTATCGAGAGTTACATTAAAAGTATTGTTTGTCGAACTAACATTTACAACATTAGCACAATATGTTTTGTATCCCCACAATCCAATACTAATATTATAATTGTCAGGGTTCACACCACTTAAAATAAAATTACCATTTGCGTCAGTTTGTGTAGACTCTCCAGTTGTTGGATTGTCAAAATTTACAAGCGCATTGGGAATTGAAAGTCCTGTATTTACATCAGTAACATGACCAGAAACTGATAATGCTGTTAAAGGGAATAATGCAACATTTAAAGTTGTTAAAACGCCATTTTGCAATGATACGCCACTTATTATTCTAGTTTGATATCCAGCTTTAGAAAATTGTACATCATATAATCCAGCAGTAACATATCCCGTTTTATATTCACCTGACAATTTATTTTTCTTGCTAATAGTTGTTGTCAATATTGCAATGGTAACTGTATTTATTGGTGCTCCTGAAAGGCTATCGGTAACAAGACCTTCTAAGTAACAACCACGAACATAATTTGGTGTAAGTACATAAAGTCCATTCGTGATATCAGAGCAAACTAAATTTCCTGATGGCAAATACGGATAAACACCCCAACATCCATCTTCACCACTACAACATCCTTGAGCATAGGTATCATACGTACCAACAATAATCATATTATCTGGTCGCGCAACATCAACAATAGCAATTCCATCATTATACCAACTAACAATTTCGTAATCATTTAAAGTATGTGTATTGTGAATAAAAGATCCTGATCCTGGTGTAACTTGTATGCGATCTAATTCTTTAATATTTGCAACATCAGTTACATCATACGAAGTGAGATAAGAATTGCTAACTTCATCAGTTGTAAACAACGCACTACCAGCATCATTTAACCAACAATTATGAGTGAAATTACTAGGCGTATTTTTCGTTGCTAGTTCAATTGGATTTGCTTTATTATGCACATCAATTGCAGAAAAATAACCAGCATTAATATGGCAAGCCCACAAAGTGTCATTTCTAACATAGCCATCATGAACATAACCGCCTGGTGTAAAACCTTCGTATGTAGGATTAGCGGGATTTGCAAGACTAGCAATTATTGTTGCACCAGAAAAAAGGTTGCTACCATGAATATAAACGTATCCATTGTCAATATGTAACGAATGTATTGATCCAAGTTGACCAGCGATTGCACCATTACCTGTCCATTGAGTATTAGAGACGGAAGAAGGCAAATTGGTAAGATCAACAATCTGCAATCCACCACCACCTTCAGTTGTAACATAAGCAAAGTGTTCCCATGTTTTTACTTCTCTCCATATTGAATTAGGGCCTGGTACATCAAATGCAATAAATGGATTTGCTGGATCGGTAACATCAACAATTGAAAGTCCTTGATCGTATCCTACTAACGCATATTCATTTCCTAAAGAATCAACATACCCGCCAATATTTGCAAGGGCAGAATTTCCATAAGATAAGTGAGAGCGTAGTGTTGTGTTTAATTGGGCATAAATAGAGCCAACAACCATTATAAATATGGCCGTGAGTAAATGTTTTTTCATCTGTGTATTAGGGGTCGTTTTGTGTAGCTCAAATATAAGATTCTCTTCTCAAAGAAATCATCGTTTATTAAAATTATCCTATTAATGATTCGTAAAATGACAGTAAACAGATTTAATAGGAATCTATTAGTTTATAAAATGCTATCATTTTTAATGATGAAGAAAATATATTGCGTATTTCCCAAATTTACTTTTCTTATCCTGAAATGTATTTCATAAGATTTTCTTTGAAACTATTGCCAATGGGAAGTCTTGATTTTCGTACTTCTAATTCATTGCCACTTACAGTTTTGATGGCTTCCACATTTACAATATAAGATTTATGAATTCGGATGAATTCATTCGATGGCAAACTGCCTTCAAAGTATTTCATGGTATGTAAAGTGACAATCATTTTTTCACCAATAAATATTTTTACGTAATCTTTCATTCCTTCAATATAATCGATATCACTAAATTTTATTTTGATAAGTTTTTGATCACTTTTCACAAACATATAATCAACTCTCGAGGGCTTTGTTTCAAAGTTGGTAGAAGGTGCAATTATTGTTCTATCAATAGCTTTATTTACTGATTTCATAAATCGTTCTAATGAAATTGGTTTCACGAGATAATCTACAACATCTAATTCATAACCTTGAATGGCGTAATCAGGATATGCAGTGGTAATTATTACGGATGGAGCTTTTCGTAATGAACGTAAAAAATCAATTCCCGAAATTACTGGCATCGAAATATCCAGAAACATTAAGTCAATTTGTTCGGTATGTAAAACTTCAAAAGCTTCCAGTGCATTCGAACATTTACGAACAAGTTCTAACTCTCGAATATTGCCCAAATATCTTTCTAACACTTCTTGTGCAAGAGGTTCGTCATCGATAATAATACATTTCAGTTTAATCACTTTAATTGAAGTTTTAAATTAATTTCATACGTTTCTTCATTGTCATTTATTTCCAACGAATACATGGAAGGATATATCAATGCTAAACGACGTTTTACATTGCTAAGTCCAATGCCTTGCGACTCTCTTCCCGGAATAGTACCTTCCCCTTGACCTTTACTATTTTTTGCGCAAAATTCAATTTTATTTTCATCAATATCTAAAGTTACTTTTACATATCCATCATTAAATCTTTTTTCTAATCCATGCTTGAAAGCATTCTCGATAAAATCTATAAATAATAATGGAGCTACAACTAAATCATCACTAACACCATTAACAAAAAAGCTGATTTCATAATTTGTTGTGTAACGAATACGTTGAAGTTCCATATAGTTTCTAATGAAATCAATTTCTTTAATCAATGGAACTTTTTCTTCGTTAGATTGATAAAGTACATACCGCATAATGTCTGATAATTTCAAAACTACTTCTGAGGCTTTGTCTGAATTTTTTAATGTTAATGAATATAAATTATTCAATGTGTTGAATAAAAAATGAGGATGAATCTGGGCTTTTAAAGCATTTAATTCAAGCGATATTTTTTCCTTTTGTAATCGTAATAATTCATTCTGTGTTATGAATGCTATAAGCGTATATTTTAAAGAGTAGGTAAGGATCACAACGATCATTCCTTCTAACAAATCGAAGTTGGGTTTTAGTCGTTCCAAATATCTTAACATTGTATCTGGCATTTCTTTTTTCGGAAGCGCTTGCATCATGGCAAAGTTCCAATGAGAATAACAAAAAATGAGTAATCCAGTAATGAAAAAATAAACAAAGTATTTTCGCTTATTAAGAAGTTTAGGTACTAAAACATAGAGATGTAAATATACCATTGGTGCCTGACTGATAAACACAATGGCTGTATAAATTAAACCCCATTTCCATCCCCATGGTGTGATGATATCATAAAGATTACGTGAAAGCCATACAATCCAAAACATCGCATGTAGAATTACACTGTTGATGCGTGGATTTAAAATTCGTTGATTATAACGTTCTAAAAATTTTTCAATCATATTTCAAAGATAAGAGTGACTATTTACAAGCATACTTTTTTCGCTAATATATCCCAAATGAACGACCAATTGCGGATATGGGCTGATCAAAATACTTGTGGTTTGTAATATGTCTTTTGTCAAATAATAAGGCTTTATGGTCTAATAATTTTGTTCAATCATATAGTATGCGTTTCTTAGTGGCTTGAAAATCAAAAAACACATGTTAAAAACTAAAGTACAACGAGCTGTTGCAGGCTTAAGTATTGTTTCTGCGATAGTTATAAGCGGATTTATGCCCGACGATCTAGGTCGAAGTGGAATAGATGTCGCTGCAATAGATAAATCGGTGAGTCCTAAAACTGACTTTTACCAATATGCTAATGGAACGTGGCTAAAAAATAATCCAGTTCCTGCTGATCAACCACGATGGGGAAGTTTCGATGTTCTTGCAGATGCAAACAACAAGAAAATTAAAATGATGGTTGAAGAAGCTGCTGCTGATAAAGGTGCAGAAATGGGAACACCACGCCAAAAGCTAAGGGATTTTTATAACACTGCTATGGATACTGTGGCTATCGAATCTCAAGGAATCACTTTGTTGAAAGAACAGTTTTATCTAATCGATAAAATTTCGAATAAGCAACAGCTAATCGAAACAATTGCTACCATGCACAAAAGTGGGTTTGGTGGTGTTTTCAATTTTTATGTTTATCGTGATATCAAAAAAAGTGATGAAAATATTTGTTACTTCTCTCAAGGTGGATTAGGATTACCTGATCGTGATTATTACACTAAAACAGATGATAAATCAGTAAAGATTCGCGAAGAATATTTGAAGCATGTGTCAAAAATGTTGAGTATGTCAGGTGATAAAAATCCTGATGTAAATGCGAAGAAAGTAATGGCGATAGAAACAATATTTGCAAAGGCTTCTAAATCGAGAGTTGATTTACGTGATGATGAAAAGAATTACAATCGATATGATTTTGGAAAACTGATTGCACTTACTCCTTCAATTGATTGGAATACCTATTTAACAATTACAGGTGCTACAACAAAATTTCCAATGAGTATGAATCAACCAGAGTTTTATCAACGCCTTAATACGATGTTTGATTCACTTTCAGTAGATGATTGGAAAGCTTATTTGAATTGGCATCTAATACATGAATCAGCACCTTATTTAAGTAGTAATTTCATAAACGAAAACTTTAGTTTTTATGGAACAATTCTTAGCGGAACTAAAGTTATGCGTCCGCGATGGAAGCGTGTTTTAAATGCTTGTGATGAAGCAATAGGTGAAGTTGTAGGAAAGGTTTATGTAGATAAATATTTTTCTGAGTCATCAAAAATTCGTGTAAAAAAGATGGTAGATAATTTACTTGCTGCCTACAAAGTACGCATTCAAAATCTTGATTGGATGAGTCCGGAAACAAAATTAAAGGCACTCGAAAAATTAAGTATGTTTAATACAAAACTTGGTTATCCAGATAAATGGAAAGATTACAGTAAGCTTGAAATTAAAACAGATGGTTACATAGCTAATATGATCCGTTCAAGTGTATTTGATTATAATCGTATGATTGCAAAATTGGGTCAGCCTGTTGATAAATCGGAATGGCAAATGTTGCCTCACCAAGTGAATGCGTATTACGAGCCTACTTTAAATGAGATCGTTTTTCCAGCTGCTATTATGCAACCTCCTTTCTTTTATCCTGATGCTGATGATGCCGTAAACTATGGTGCAATTGGCGCTGTTATCGGTCATGAAATTACGCATGGTTTCGATGATCAAGGATCAAAGTATGATGGAAAAGGAAATTTATCAGATTGGTGGACAGATCTTGATCGTAGTAAATTTGATGCGAAATCAAAAGTGTTGATCGAAGAATTTAATGCTTATGAAGCGCTTCCAGGCTTAAAAGTAAATGGTGAATTAACGATAGGAGAAAACATTGCCGACTTAGGTGGAATCACAACATCATTAGCAGCATATCATTTATCATTAGGTGGAAAGCCAGCACAAGTTATTGATGGCTTCACTGGTGATCAACGTTATTTTCTTGCATTTGCACAAGTTTGGAGAGGAAGTTTTAAAGATGAATACCTGCGTAATATGGTTTTAACAAATGAACATTCACCGGGTAATTTCCGTGCATATACGGTAACAAATCTTACTGAATTTTACCAAGCTTTCGACGTAAAGCCAGGAGATAAAATGTACCGTGAAGAAGCGATAAGAGCTAAAATCTGGTAATAAATAGTAATATCAATTGGGTTAACACCATTAAAAAAGCCCTGAAGTCTTGTACTTCAGGGCTTTTTAATATCCAATATAAATCGAAACGCTTTATTGCATTTCAACTTTCTTCGAGTTTCTCTTTCTCTCATTTTCGTCGAGGTAAACTTTTCTCATTCGTAATGATTTCGGAGTGATCTCTAAGTATTCGTCTTTCTCAATATATTCCATTGATTCTTCTAACGAGAAATTAATTTTAGGTGCAATACGTACGTTGTCATCAGAACCTGAAGCACGCATATTCGTAAGCTTTTTAGGCTCGCAAATGTTCACAACCAAATCATCAGGACGAATATGTTGACCTATTACCATTCCTGCATAGATCTGCTCACCAGGTTCTATAAAGAAGAAGCCACGGTCTTGCATACGATCGATAGAGTAGGGCGTACATGTTCCTGATTCTTTCGCTAATAAAACACCAGAAATTCTTCCAGGGATTGGGCCTTTCCATGATTCAAACATTTTGAAACGATGAGCCATGGTAGCTCTTCCAGCTGTAGCTGTTAAAATACTACTACGTAAACCAATTAATCCACGAGACGGAATTTCAAATTCAAGATGTTGTAAGTCGCCTTTAGGCTCCATTACTTTCAATTCACCTTTACGTTGCGTAACCAATTCAATCACCTTACCAGCAACTTCTGCGGGACTATCTACAGTCATGTGCTCGATTGGTTCAAACTTAACTCCGTCCACTTCTTTAGTGATTACCTGAGGTTGCCCTACTTGTAATTCATAACCTTCACGACGCATTGTCTCTACCAAAATTGATAAGTGAAGTACACCACGACCATAAACGAGATAGGAATCTGGAGATGCCGTTTCTTCAACACGCATTGCAAGATTTTTCTCCAACTCTTTGTATAAACGATCACGGATATGGCGAGAGGTAACAAAACGACCTTCTTTACCAAAGAAAGGTGAATTGTTGATTGTGAAAAGCATACACATTGTTGGTTCATCAACAGAAATTGGAACTAAAGCTTCTGGATTTTCAGCATCAGCAATAGTATCACCAATATCAAAATCTTCGATACCTGTTACGGCACAAATATCACCGCAAGTAACTTCTGCAGCTTTTCTTCTACCTAGTCCTTCAAAAACAAGTAATTCTTTGATACGCATTTTTTTTGCGCTGCCGTCTTTTTTCATCAAAGTCACTGGCATGTTTTCACGTAAAGTACCACGGCTTAAACGGCCTATTGCGATACGACCAACATACGTTGAGAAATCTAATGAAGTGATCATTAATTGAGGCGTTCCTTCAAAAATTGGAGGCTCAGGGAAATATTCAATGATTTTATCTAATAAGGCGGTGATGTCAGTAGAAGGATGTTTCCAATCTTCGGCCATCCAACCTTGTTTTGAAGAACCATAAACTGTTGGAAATCCAAGTTGATCTTCCGTTGCATCTAAGTGAAAAAAGAGGTCGAAAACCTTTTCTAAAACCTCATCAGGACGACAATTTTCTTTGTCTACCTTATTGATTACTAGGATTGCTTTCTTACCCATCTCAAGTGCTTTGCTAAGTACAAAACGCGTTTGAGGCATTGGCCCTTCGAAGGCATCAACGAGTAAAAGTACTCCGTCGGCCATGTTCATTACACGTTCCACTTCACCGCCAAAATCGGCGTGACCTGGTGTATCGATGATGTTAATTTTTGTGCCTTTGTAATTAACCGAAACGTTTTTAGCTACGATAGTAATACCGCGTTCACGTTCTAGGTCATTATTGTCAAGGATCAATTCTCCTGCTCCAGCTTTTTCATTGTCGCGGAAGAGTTGTGTTTGATGTAGAATTTTATCTACCAACGTTGTCTTTCCGTGATCGACGTGGGCGATGATGGCGATATTACGAATGTTGTTCATGTGCTGATGATGGGCAATTTTACTGGTTTATATTATTGTTAAGAAATGAGTTTTCAGAGTGAAAACCAAGACATAACGCTAATTTCATTTTATTCAAATCCTTGTATTATTTGCTAAACTACTGACTTTCAAATTTAAAGGAATAATTTATCCACTCTACAAGGGGGCTGCAAAGTTACCCTTTTTCCTCGAAGATTCTACAAAAAAATTTCGAATAGTTTTAAAAATATCGGAAAGTTCAAAACTGAATCCTATTTAAATTGTTAAATCAGTTCAAACAAAAAACTTAAACCCTAAAAAATTTAAAAAAAATGAAAAAATTAATTGGAATGATTACCGCATTGGCAGTAGTATCATTAACGTTCACCTCTTGTAAAAAGGATGATGCGAAAGGCAAGGCAAATGTGATGGTGGTTCATGCATCGCCTAATGCTCCATCCGTTGATGTATTAGTCAACAATTCAAAGGTGAATTCGGCTCCCCTTGCTTATCCTTCAAATTCAGCTTACCTACAAGTAGAAGAAGGAACTCAAAACTTGAAGGTGAATGTTTCGGGAACATCTACAACAGTTATTAATGCTGATGTGCCTTTTACTAAGGATAAAAACTATTCTGTTTTTGCAATCGACAGTGTTTCAAAAATTTCTGCTTTAGTACTTGAAGATAATCTTGCTGCTCCTGCTGCAGGAAAATCTCATGTGCGATTTGTTCATTTATCTGCAAATGCCCCTGCGGTAGATGTAGCGGTTGCGGGAGGTGCAGTATTATTCGGTGCGTATGAGTTTAAAGATTTTTCCGAATTTACACCGTTAGCTTCTGGTACTTATAATTTAGAAGTGAGATTGGCTGGTACTTCAACTGTTGTGCTTCCTCTACCAAACATTACATTAACAGCTGGAAAAATTTATACGATTTTTGCAAAAGGATTTGTAGGTGGAACAGGTGCAGAAGCGCTTGGTGCACAAATTATAGTTAACAATTAATAGAAGTTTAAAAGGAAGCATTACTTCGTTTAGTAATGCTTCCTTTTTTTATTTCACCATCAAAATATCTCCTGCCAATTTTTTTGCTTGAACTCTCAACTCCGGAACTGCAACAGTTTCCCAAATGATTCCGCGTAAGCTAGGACCCATGGTGTAAAAATTTTGAGTTAAACGTCCTGCTTTATTTATGATTTTTCCATCCATAGTTGCATCAAAACCAAGGCGCATAGGACAAGCATTTACCAATCCACTTTTCAATAAATTTTGAAATAATGGGTTGCCAGATTTTTCTGGATTCGCCTCGGGACCGGTGCAATTAATTACGCGTTGCACTTTTACTATTCTGTTTTCATCAGTTTTACGATTGTTGATGGAAACTTCAAGACCATTATTTTTTTCATCGATGGAAATAATACTTCCTGCAATAAGTTCGAGTTGCTGCTCTTTAATTTTTGTTTGAAGAAATTGAAAAATTTCTAGAGGTAATCGATGACGTAATCGTCCCCAGCGATGATTTAAATGGCGAAGAAATTGTTCCTTTTGCTGTAATGAAAATTGATTCCACAATCGTTGTGTATGCGGACGTAAAACTTCTAATACTGGTTCATGCCAAGTTGTTGAAGAACTCGTTAATTCACGAATCCGATCTTTGATTTGTCGATATAATAATTGAAGATCGTTGCTCGGAATAAAATCATGAGGATGCGAATGTTCATGACGC
>JBBRAW010000015.1:0-43707 GCA_038206385.1 Bacteroidia bacterium
AGATTGCAGATATTTTTGTTGTCAATAAATCTGATCGTGAAGGTGCTGATCGTTTTGCGGCAAATGTTATTAAAACTTTACATGAACGTCCTTATAAAAATAATTGGAATGTTCCTGTTATGAAAACCATTGCATCAGGAAACGAAGGAGTTGATGCTTTGGTAGAAATGATTTACAAACATCTTCAACAAGTTCCTCCTGAAAAAAATTTACAACTTTTAGCAGAACGTACCTATAGATTAATTCAACAAGAAAAAATGCGAAGTATTTCTGTTCAAGATTTGCTTGTAGAATTAACTGTTGCAATGAAAGAGAAAAATTTTAATGTATATGAGTTTGTCAGAAAAGTAATTGCCAAGTAATTTTTGATCGGTGTTTTATGTAAAAAAAATCAAAATTTGTTGCTTCTGATCATATTGCCGATGTCGGGAATATGATCGATTTTACTCGAAAATCGAATACAATTTCTACTTCTTCTGATCATTTTGCCGATACCGGGAATATGATCGATTTTACTCGAAAATTCATTACAATTTTTACTTCCAATGATCATATTCCCGATGTCGGGAATATGATAACTTATTTTATTATTGGTTACTGTTTTTGATCATTAAACTCGTCATACTCCTGTTTCGAAAATTATTAGTATAATTGCAAAGTTAAACCTAACAATCGTCATTTTTAAAAAGTATAAACTTTTAACTTGCGATTTAAAAATTATTCGAATGAAAAAAGAACAAATCCAACAATTGTTTGTGCAATTTGAAAATGCATATTGTGACTTTAATGGTGTTGAAGGCTGGAGTGCTAGAGAATTACAATTTATTCTAGGATATTCTAAATGGGATAATTTTTTGAATGTAATTGACAAAGCTAAAAAATCATGTGAAAATGCTGGAATGACAATAATTAATCATTTTGTTGATGGCGGCAAATTGATCGAATTAGCAAAAGGTGCTCAGCGGGAAATAGAAGACATTGCCCTCACGAGGTATGCTTGTTATCTTATTGCTCAAAACGGTGATGCTACTAAACCTGAGATTGCTTTTGCGCAAACTTATTTTGCGGTTCAAACAAGAAAGCAAGAAATTATTGAGACTCGACTTTTAGATATTGCACGTATACTTGCTAGAGAAAAACTTTCTAAATCAGAAAAAAAACTTTCCTCAATTATATATGAAAGAGGAGTAGATTTTAATGGTTTTGCATTCATTAGGAGCAAAGGTGATAAAGCATTATTCGGTGGTTTTACCACCAATGATATGAAAATTAAACTAGGTGTTCCTAATAACAGACCATTAGCTGATTTTCTACCTACACTTACAATTAAAGGAAAAGACTTTGCTACAGAACTTACAAGCCATAATGTAACCGAAAAAGATTTGCGTGGCGAAAAATATATTTTAAAAGAACATGTTGAAAATAATATTGCAGTTAGAAAAATTTTATTAGGAAGAAATGTAAAACCAGAAGAATTGCCCCCTTCTGAAGATTTGAAAAAAGTTCAAAAAAGATTAGTAGATGAGGAGAAAAAAGTATTTAAAGAAGCTAAAAAGAAAGTTCAAAAATAATCTTTAGATAATTGATTGTTATGTCTATTTGTAATTTATTTTATAATATCCTTCATAATTTTAATATGATGCTGTGTGTGAATTTCAAGAAACTTAATAGTTGGCTTTAAATTAAGCGCGCCAAAATAAGGATGTGGAAAGTGATGATTTTTATTTAAGGTATTCAATACCTCCAACTTTTGTGTTACCTTATTAAGATGCTTCTTTAAGGTTTCAGTATTAAAATCAATATTCGGTTGAACAATGGTAGGTGCTTTTGCTCTACCTCTCGGAATTTTTCCTATTGATAAGATAAGTGTTCTATTAAAGTTAAATGACCATTTGTATACTGAAGGATCAGATGCTTTTACCGCTTCAATAATCAAATTGATCGTTAATAAGCAATGTTCAATATGCCAGCCAACGGATGATGTCGATATTGCTGTATTTATTTTTGCCTGCTTTGAAATCAACGATTCAATTTCATTTATTAACTTCTCCAATTTACTCATATCGTTCTCAATTTTTAAAGAATATTTAAATTGCTTACACTATTCTTTTTAAATAATTATTCTTGATCGGTTCTATTTTTATTTTTTTAATAAATACTTTCGTCGACTTTTTATTCTTTTAATTTATCTATTAAGTAATTAGTGTTTGTAAAAACAAAATTAACTCCTTTCGATTCTCACTTCCCTCTTTTCTTAAAATAATATTTTCTATACCAGCTTGATGTTTTTTTGTAAAGAGAGAATAAGCTTTCATCAGGAAACATATTTACTCGAAAAATTGCATAGCGATCATCGTCTAAAAGTAATCCCCCAGTATCAGTTGCTACTGCGAAGCGAAAGCCCGCATTAGCAGTTTCCGATTTTATTTCTTCGTTGTAATCTCCGTAAGGATACGCAAAAGTATTTACCGAAATTTTTAATGTTGCTTCAATGCTCCTTTTACTTTCTGCAATTTCATTTTTTGCAAGAGTTGAATTTATTTCTGTAAGGTGAGGATGTGTTAAAGTATGCGCCCCAATTTCCCATCCACTTTTTACGAATGCCATCTTTTGTTCGGTACTCATTAATTTATTTGCTGAAGGATCTTCTTTTTTATCCCAGTCATTATGTGTTAAATTAAAATTACCAAGTAAAAATAAAACTCCTTTAAATCCATATTTCTCAGTAAGCGGAAGCATGTTGGTATAATTATCTTCATATCCATCATCAAAAGTTAAAATGATCGGCTTGGATGGAAATAACTTAGCTGTAATTTTCCCCTCACTAAAATCATTGTACTGTTTTAAAGTTATAGATTTTATGCTGCATAGGCGGAAAAAGCGCAAGTGTTTTTCAAAATTTTTTTTGTTGACAAATATTTTATGCTGCGTTTCAATATTTTTATTAGGCACTTTATGATACATCAATATTGGAATATGCTTAGGATGGATTTTTTGTATCAATGCTGCTTTGTAAACATCATAAACTTTCTCTACAACATTATTTACATCGAATGATAAAATGTAATTTGTTAGATCCTCTTGCCTTAGATTTACGTCTGATAAAAATTGATTTAGATCATTATAAGCTAATGATGCATCAATATTAAATTTACTTTTTACAGGAAGTATATCTCCAAAGTTTGACGCCATCGCATCAGTAATAGTTGCTGCGGTTAAAAAGCCAATCGAGTTGCTTTCACCAACAGCATATACAGGAACCTTTAATTCTATTCCTTCTAAAGCCACACGTCCCGCACCAATAATAAGAGTAGAAGCTTGCATATACGATTTAACTTCTTTTGTAAATCCAATAAAGTTTACTCGTGATGGATATTTACTTATTAATTCTTCTAACTTAATTTTTCCAAAAGCAGAAAATGTTTCTATTTCTCCTCCTAAAATATAAATTGAAAGTGATGGATGTTGCTCCAAAAGTTCAGGAAAAACTTCGCCAATAAACCGCTCTGCTATTTCACCTTTCGGACCATTTAATCTACCTATCAACGAAATGATTTTTCCTGATTGTCTTTTATCCTCTACTAATTTTTTAGGCGTCACTCCAAATCGAATTCCATTCGGAATTAAAACTAACTTCTTTTTTTCAATCTGGATTTGCTCTTCTAACTGGATCAAAACATTTTTACAAATCGCAATTACTTTTTCGCCATATACTTTATTATTGATAATTGATTTCTTACCTTGAATGCCATGAATAGTAGATACCAAAGCGGTATACGTATTAATTGTTGCAAAAAATGAAACCCAACTTGCTGCACGTGAATGTGCGTGAATGATATGAATGTCTTGCTCTAAAATTAATTTTTTTATCTGTTTAATATTTCGAAATCTACTTGGATAACGTCTATCAGAAATTGGAAGTTGAATTGTAGGAATCGTATCTGAAACTTTTATATCTGTAATCAAAATTACCTCGTGACCTTGTTCAATTTGCTTCTCAGCTAACTGTAACGCATACATCACTGATCCTGCTAAAAAGTTGGAAGAAAAAATATGGGCAATACGCATCGTATTTTTTAACTGTTAATCTTGAAATAATTTCTATTCCTTAATGAAAATCGTTATACTTAATAGAATTCAACTGTCATTTTGTAAAGATTAATTTATTTCCATAATTATCCTACCATTCATAAAAATTAATTACTTCAATCATAAAATTAATCCTTTTAAACTTTCGATTTCTTTTTCAGCACGCGAGTAACATCCTCTTCATAACCCGTAATGGCATCTACTGAAAAAGTGAACAACAATGCTTTGCTATAGTAATCTATTGCTTCCTCCCATCGCTCTTGGCGTTCGCTTAACATCCCAAAAAGACGATAAACTTTATCTTTTTCGATACCCGGAACTTCCATCGCTTTATTCAATACTGCAATAGTTTCTGTAAATCGCTCCAACTGCAACAATAAAGCAGCATAATCCAAATATGTTTCGTCGTGGTTTGGTGTTTGGCGCATGGCCTTTCGGAAGGCTTCTTCGGCATTGGTAAAATCACGAAAATAATGATAGAGCAGATGACCGAGCAGAGCTTGTCCCTTCCCAAATTCTGGCTGTCGTGCCAAAATTAGGTTTAACTCCTGCAAGGACTCCTCCACTTTTCCTTCGTGCAAAAATGTACGTGCTTTAAGGAATTGCTTTTCTGCTGCGTCAATCATTAATTTATACTCTCCACACTTTTAGTCGAACGTAATTTAACACGCCGATTAGAAATCAGGAGCGCGAAGGTGGTGAAAAGGGTTTAGAATAGGGTAAAACTACCTAATGAACCTTTAAGTTTTTACAGTCGACGCTCAATTTTACTCTATAACAACTTCCAAATTTTCTTCTTGGGGTATTTTTAACACTACTTTTCCTTGAAATAATAATAATGCATTCAAAAAGGCGAAAAAAGTAACACCTGTTTGCGTCTCTAAAGTGTCTTCAGTTAACATTGAACATAATGCAATAAATAGAAATGCTAAATATAATATGTCGTTACTTTTCTTGCGTTTTATTAAAGGATAAAAAAGTGATACCACAAAAAATATCAATCCAGGAATGCCATATAAAATGGCTGTCCGTAAATATTCATTGTGAGATGCTAGTCGCCATTCCTTATTAAGCTTGCTTCCTAAATTTATATACGCCTTATTGTATTCATCTTGTATATCTCCTGTACCAACACCAGCAAACAAATGTTGTTTAAAAATATACCAACCTGTTTTCCAAAATTCTAAACGCATCGTAAAAGAATGTTCGGAAGGGTTTTGTGTAAAATGATAAATACGATATTCCCATGCGAGATCTCGTATTCTTTTACTAATCATATTCCCCGTTAAATCATTAACATTTGCTATGCCTTTTTCTATTGCATGAATTTCCGTTTCACTTAAACGGCTAACACCTTCCGCATCTTTATTCAAATTTTTAGATGCCAAAAAACGCATTAAAGGATATTGTATTTCATGACCGGATACATCAAACGCATAGATACTTTTACCGGTGCGTTGGTGCCAAACAGAGTCCATTTCAAATTCACAGATATTGATCCAAACAAGATTTCCATTTTCAGCATCTTGGCGAGAAGTAAAAGAAACATAGTCACTATCTCTCTTTGTTTTTTTCAATAATTTACTCGGATCAACTGTAATTACTTTTATAGAATCAATAAAAACATATTGAATCATTTTATATGCAGATGAAAACATGAATACGACAAAAATAATACCTAATGCTCGTACAACTATTAATGTTTTTCTTTTAAATATTTGATATACGATATACAAAACAGCTGTTGCCGATAAAATAAATATTCCTGTTAAGGATTCTAATAAAACAAGAAAATACACGAACCAAATTACAATTAGGTAACCAATAAATTTATGTAAGTAATTTGTGAAATGATGAATGAACCATAAACAGGAAATCACAGAAAAACAAACAAGAAGTGCGAGTCGGATATGTGATAAAAAAATTACAATGTCACGAATGTCGTGTACTTTAACGTTCGTAAATCTTAAATAAATAATGAAACTAATGATGGTAGAAACAAGTGTTGCTGAAACTAAAAAAGCTAATAAAATGCGAAACTGCCTTAACGTAAATTGTTGTATCGATGAAAAAAACAATGGCATTAAAAGTAATGGCGCTTTAATGCGTAAGCTATCTAATGCAAAATGTATGTTAGTAGTATTCCATAATCCAATAACAACCCAAAAATAAACTCCCCACAAAACCCAAACAACAGGATCACCAAATGCTTTCTTAAATTTTGCTTTTATGTTACCCCCAACGAGCCAACCTCCAGCAATAATAAATTGACCTAAACTTAATCCAAATAAAGACAATGGTAAGGAAGATGCCATAAGGAGCATCCCTACCCAAACAGCGTAATCTCCAATTTCATTTAATGCGGAACGTTTGATCACTCGTAATTTAGATTAAAGAATTCTACTCTTTAAACGAGCGATTAAGGATAGAATTGTACACCGACGGATCTTGCAAAGCACGTATTGCCAACTTAACTTCAGGATCTGATAAAAAACTGTTTTCCATTCGGCCATTCTGATAATAATATCTCGATACAATTTCGTTTTCAAGAATAGATTTAATTTCTTCCTTATGTGTATTTAGATCTTCCGATTTATCGTGTTTCAGTTTTGTGTGCAAAGCATCATAATCAGATTTTATCGCATCAAAATAATGTTCGCGTGCAGCTTTATCTTTTAACTCTTCTAGCTTACGTTCGCTCTCCGTTACATATTCAAAATCTTTATTCGACAACCATTTTACAAAGTCGTTATACTCAGCATCACTGATATGAAAATCTTTTGCTGCTGCAATTACAGGATGTTTTATTTTATAATCAGTTGCATAATCAAACAACAAATATTTGTTAGCAATAATTTGCGTTATGGTACTATATGATATTGGGGTCATCGCATAATCGGGTTCGATTCCTCCACCATCAAAAACTTTACGACCAACTTTTGTTTTAAATTCTCTTTTCAATGAATCAGGAACTTTACCAACACTACCATCTGGATTACGATGTGTATAATCTAATGCTTGAATACATCTTCCACTAGGAATATAATATTTCGCGGTAGTAACTTTTAATTGTGTGTTGTAAGTTAATGGTCGTGTTGTTTGTACTAATCCCTTCCCAAAAGTGCGCTGACCAATTACCACAGCTCTATCAAAATCTTGCAATGATCCAGAAACAATTTCTGCCGCAGATGCTGATCCACTACTTACCAATACTACAATCGGAGTTTTTGTATCAGTGGCAGAATTTAATGCTTTATAAATTTTATCCCAATCTTTTACTTTGCCACGAGTACTAACAACCTCTTGGCCTTTATCAACAAAAACGTTAACAATATTCACTGCTTCGTTTAGTAATCCACCTGGGTTTCCACGTAGGTCAAATATAATTCCCTTCACATTTTTTTTCTGTGTAAGATCAACAACTGCATCTTTCACTTCCAATCCTGCGTTATCTGTAAAACTACTTAAACGAATATATCCTACGTTATTATTTACAACGCCATAGTATGGAACGTTTTTGATCTGTATCGCTTCACGTAAAAAAGTTTTTGTAATTGGCTTCGCTTCTCCAGGACGATCAACAATTAAAGTTATAGCTGTTTTAGGTTGGCCTTTCAACATTTTACTTACTTCATCGTATTGTTTTCCTTTTGTTGCTTTACCATCAATAGAGCGAATGATATCACCGGCAATGAGTCCACCTTTTTGTGCAGGATAGCCTTCGTATGGATCAGTGATCACCACTTCATTATCACGCTGTCCAATTAACGCACCTATGCCGCCGTATTCACCAGTTGTCATGAAACGATAATCTTCTGCTTGATCCTCCGAAATATATTGTGTGTATGGATCAAGGCTTTCAAGCATTGCATCAATACCTTGATGAACTAATGATTCAGCATCTAAAGGATCAACATAATAAATTGTTAATTCACGAAACAATGTTGTGAAAATATCGAGATTACGTGATAATTCAAAAACATTATCATTCGCTTCACGAAAAGAAACTAATCCAATAGAAACTACTGCAGCAAGAATCCAAAAACGAAATCTGCGAAAGAAAGGACGAATTGATTTTATGATTGGCAACATATAAATTATAGATATTCTGCTTTAATATTTTTTTACTGATGGGTTAAAGATACTTCACTGTTTCCAATCGATTTAACCTTTTTTGAATTGTATTCACTGCTTTTCAACATTGAATTAGGGAACTGGATCGTAACCATGTCCACCCCAAGGATTACACGATAAGATTCTTTTTAAAGCCATCCATCCACCTCTTAATGGTCCATGTTTTCGGATGGCATCTACAGCATAAACGGAACATGTTGGCGTGTAGCGGCAAGCTTGTCCTAGGTGAGGAGAAATTGCATTCTGATAAAAGCGTATCAAGGCGATCATCCCTTTACTCAACAACTGGCGCATGCTGACGAATTAAACGTTGTAAAAGTAGAATTATTTTATCTTGTGTATCAACGAAAGTGGTAGGCTTTGTACACTGTGAAATAAATAATATTGCAAGTCCTTTTTGTTGTTGCTTACACAATTCAACAAGCTCATGCTTATTAAGTCGATATGCTTCTCGCATTAAACGTTTCATGCGGTTGCGATGATTTGCCTGACGCATCTTCCTCTTGGGAGCGGTTACGCCTAACTGAACTGGATTTTTTTCTTCAAAAGGGATTTCCTTCCACAAAACTCTAAAGGGAGATTGCACAATTGATTTGCCCGACAAAAAAAGTTCATCGAAGAGTTTTCGGCTCTTGATGCGCTCTTCGGCAGGTAGCGTATTTGGTGGTTTTATCGAGGTGGAATTCATCATGCCATGAAAGTAAAAATCCCGTGGCATTACCAAAGGCTTTCAATTTTTTTAGCTGATTACTTATTTTTCTTCAGGTATTGTTCGATGCTCATGGTCATGGATGGCGCTTCTGGAATTGGTGCCTGAATATCCAATCTTAAATTTGCTTCCATAACAGCCTGTGATGTACTTTGCCCGAAGGCAGCAATTAACGTTGTTTCTTGTTTAAAATCGGGGAAGTTCTTGTACAAAGAAGTAATTCCCGCAGGACTAAAAAACACAAGCATATCATACTTCACATCTGCTAAATCGCTTAAGTCGCTACAAACAGTTTTATAGATAACCGCTTTTGTGAAATCAAAGCCATGTTGTTGGAGTACATCTGCAATTTCTTGTTTTGCAATATCAGAACAAGGAACTATAAATTTCTCCTTCTTATGTTTTTTTAATACTTCGATAAGATCTGTAATATTCTGCTTACCAAAGAATATTTTACGCTTTCTAAAAGTGATATACTTCTGTAAATATAAAGCTGTTGATTCTGAAATACAGAAATACTTAAGCTCCTCCATATTGGTGAAGCGCATTTCAATACATATTCGAAAAAAATGATCAACGGCATGTCGACTTGTGAGAATCACAGACGAATGGTCGCTGATATTAATTCTGTCCTTGCGAAAATCCTTTGCCGCGATACCTTCTACATGGATAAATGGCCTGAAATCAATCTTCAGACTATATTTTTTAGCCAAATCGTAATAAGGTGATTTCTCGGATTCGGGTTTCGGCTGTGTAACGAGTATAGATTTTACTTTCAATGAACCAAGTTTAGGTATACCGCTAAGACTGCTTAAAACCTCGATCCGCGCCTATAGTGTTGCTAACTTGTAGATGACCAAGATAGGAGCGATTTCGAAAGTGCAAAGGTATAAAAACAAATAGAAAAAAGAGTACCCGGGAATTCCAATCCAAATTCCAACAGCACGTACTAATCTATACAGAAATATTAAGAAGATTATGGCTACCGTAATCTCAATCGTCCACTCTCGTGTGGCAGCTGGCGCAAAAGCTAAAATCATGTTAACAGGGAGCAATACTAAGCCAACCATCATCACTGTTAAAAAAATGTTGAAAATGTATAAGGCAACTGGTCTTTCTTGATAAAATACAGTGCTTAAAAATCTTAAAGTCACCATTTTTATAGAATATGCTGAGGCAACCGCAACCGCAAACATGGCAAATCGAACGATACCTTTCTGTAACCAGATAATTTGCCAATTATAATGAACACTTACTTGATAAAGAAATAATCCAGCTAATAAATAGGATATCACACTCAATACCAAAGAAGCTCGCTGCAACAATACCGATTCATCGCGAACAATTTGATTAGTTACTGTGACATTAAAAAAGGCGGAGATTAACTGTCCATAAATACGGTAATAAAAAAAACGAAACCACGTAAATAATCCAACTAAGATAATGAGGGAAACGGTAAACCAGTCGGTAGTAAAATCATTTAATGGTCGAGCATTCGGATGGGTAATTTTTAGTTGATGATTTTTAAATAATCCTGGTCCTTCTAGAGGAATAAATCGTGAAATAGCTGTATCTTCTGCTTGAATTGCGGAATCAGGTTCAGTATCTGTAAAACGAAAATTATTATGCTTTACTGCCGTCGATGTACTATCCACTCCGATACTATCACTACCTGTTTTTGGCAACGGGCTCTGGGCAGTATCTTGCTGATTTTGTGGATTTACGGATTTCATGAGATGCGCATCAACTATGCGAAAATTATTATCGGATTCATGCTTATTAAATAGACAGAAAACGTGTTTAACTTTTGCACAAAAGTAAAGAAAAAGGTAGGATGTAGAATTTAAGAAAAACATTAGTGTAAATTGTATCGTCTAAATCAAAAATTAATGTTTGATAATACAATTCGATTTTTTACATTTACTTGTTCAATTTACCTAAAAACACTCTATTTGAAAAAGATCTGTTACCAAATTATTAAGAATAAAATATCTTCTAGCTCCACAATAGGGTTATTCATTTTCTTTTTAGTGATTATTTTTAAAAACACAATGTATGCACAATGTCCACTTACATTTAAGGCGTATGCAAGTGCTCGATCTACACAAACTGATGTTGATTTTTCAATTAACGATACTTCATCGGGTTCAAAAACATTTTACATAGAATATGGTTTAGCTGGCTTCACGCCAGGAATAAATGCCTCTCCAGGAGTAGGAGGAACAATCGCTACAATCACTACCACAGGTAACAATATTGGAACATCAAGAAGTGGGCTTGCTCCCAATACGACGTATGATATGTACACTCGAAAAAGTTGCACAGGAAGTAGCTGGAGTGCAAACACTACAAAGCAATCTTTTTATACATTTTTAAATTGTGGTAGTGCAACTGCCTTAACATGTGGTCAAACGGTAACACCTACTTTTCCTTCGGGATATGGTGCTTGGAATTTAACATGTACTGGTATTGGACGAGAACAATTTTATTCGTTTACACCTTCTGTTACAGGAACTCAAATAATCACATTAAATGCCTCTTCAACAAGTGTGACATATTATTGGAGTGGAAACGTTGGAACAAATTGCAGTGCAGGAACCTTTAATTGTATAGGATCAAATAATCCCAATACAAATACCATAATTAATCAATATTTCGTTGCTGGTAATTTTTATATTATCATGGCAAAACCAAACTCCATTGCAGGTGGCACAGGTGGAAGTTTTAAATTGGATTGCCTTTGTGCTTCACCAACAAATCTTTTAATAAATAGTATCACTCAATATTCTTCGAGAATAAATTTTACTGGAACTGGTGATATTGTTGAGATTGGACCATCTAATTTCACTCCAGGAACAGGAGCAAATGCAGGTGTTGGAGGATCAATTTATAGTGGATTTAATGGAAGAGTGATTACTGGCTTAACACCAGGACAGTTTTATGCTGTTTATACACGTAATTTATGCGCTGGTGGAAATATCTATAGCACGAACAGTGCTGCTACATATTTTCAAACTATTCCTTGTCCTACCATTTATCCTTTTCCCTATACACTTGGATCTGCTATTACTATTCCTAGTTCGTGGGGAGGACATCTTAATTCAAATGTAAACTTATCGTGCTTTGGTGACTCACTAAAATATAGTGAAACATTTGTAAAGTTTACACCTCCAGTTACAGGTATGTATAACTTGCAAATATTAGGTGCTGCAGGTACTGATGTTTTTATTGGTTACCGTCAAACAAATAACTTATGTGATTTTAGTAATTTCTTTTATATATGCCCTTTCGGATTAAATGGAGGTTATGATCCAATAGGTCCATTAACAGCTGGTGTCATTTATGATATTTCCGCAGAAAATGTAAATTATACTGGAGGCACATTTGGATTGGTGATTTCTTGTGGCGATCCAACTGGTGTCAATAAATCAAACGTGCAAACACACAGTGCTACGATAAATTTTAGTTGCGCTTGTCCAAATGTTTCTTACATCGAATACGGGCCTTCCGGTTTTACTCCAGGTACAGGAGCAACTGCAAGTGGTGGAACATTGGTAACTGGAATTTCTCCCTACAATTTAACATCACTAACCGATAATAAAGCTTATGATGTTTATGTTAGAAACTTTTGTGGCGGAACAACTTTTTCTAATAATGTAAAGACAAATTTTCGAACTTTGATTGATTGTTCGAATGCATCAACAGTTGTTTGTGGTAGTACTTTCTCTTATAGCAAAATTCAAAATGAAGTTGGTAATTGGAGTAATTATAGTTGCGGACCAACGAATAATACTGGTGCTGAAAAAATATTTCGCTTCACTCCTTTACAAAGTGGTGCATATAAAATTCGATGCACGCAAAATTATGCATGGCAACTTCAGGCTTCTGTTTATTATAAATTAGCATCAGGATCATGTGATGCAACAGGTTGGACATGCTTAGGCTTGCTAAGTAAATTGGGTGATTCACTTACTACTTCTGCATTAACATCAAATACACCCTATTTAATTTTATTTGATGTACAAGGTGGCTCAACATTCTTTACGAAAGATTTTCAAATTGATTGTCAAGTTGTATGTACTACTGCACCAACATCACCAGGAACAATTACAGGCATTGCTAAACCATGCCCAGGTGATACAGGAGTTATATATTCGGTAGCAACAATTGCAAATGCCACAACCTACAATTGGACAATGCCATCGGGAGCAACTATTACTTCCGGTATTGGAACTCGATCAATAAAAGTAAATTTTGCTGCATCATTTGTGAACGGATCAATATCATTAACTACAAGTAATGCTTGTGGAGCTAGTGCTGCAAAAAAGAAATATGTTTCAAGAAATATTCCTAGTTATCCATCCATTATTTCAGGACCCTTTAATGCAGTTTGCGGTGGCAGTTCAGCAAGTTATTCCATCAATGCTTTAAGTAATACAAGTACGTATTTATGGATTGTTCCATCTGGAATAATTATTAATAGCGGACAAGGAACTACTTCAATTAATTTAACATTCCCTGCAAATTTTATTTCTGGAACAATTTCAGTTCAAGGCGGAACAACGTGTGGATATGGTACTGCACGAACATTAGCCATACGATCTATTCCTGCAACTCCAATATCTATAACTGGTCCAATTGCAGTTTGTGCAAATCAACAAGGCGTTTCATATAGTACAGCTTTAATTACAGGTGCTTCCTCTTATTCGTGGGTTGTTCCAACAGGTGCAACAATTTTTTCAGGACAAGGAACAAATGCAATCAGTATGAATTATGGTTCGGCAAGTGGAAATGTAAAAGTGAAAGGAGTTAATTCATGTGGAATGGGATACAATAAACTACTTGCAATTACTATTGTTTGTAGAAATAGTATTGCTGGAAATGAAGAAGATATTTCGATATATCCAAATCCTAGTAATCTATCTTTTACTATTGATACTCATTTTGTAAATGGAGAAAGTTATTCGCTAATCATAAAAGATATTCTTGGAAGAGTTGTAGAACAATACCCAACGATTGATTCGAAAAATTTATTTGAATTTGGCAAATCACTTGCAAACGGATTATACACTGCCGAAATAATAAATGGTAATGAGAAATCAACTTACAAAGTAATGAAAAGTAACTAAGCTGTTACACTTTTTTCTTTGCAGATTTACTTAAAATAAAGTTTCGTGAAATATTAAAGCTAAAGCGAATTCCTCCTTTTCTCCAAGTATCAACTGTTGAAGTAATGAATTCATTTTCTATCAGCGCATACGCATTGGTAAACATGATACTAAAAACATGACCGCCAGTTTCAATTTCTATTCCAACTCCAAGCGGATTATAGTACCCATTAATGTTTCCTATTTTACGTAGTTCACCAAAATTATAAACGTAATCCATCACTGCAGAAATCGTATGTGTCATCTTTAGCCGTCCACCGATTCCAAGAGCGTACGCATTACTTTCATCAGGAGGAAATACAAAATTATGGTGAATAAAAGTTGGATGTAATGCCAGCGATAATCGTGTAGAAAATTTTTTTGCAATAATTATTTGCGTTACGTATGATAGTCTTCTTTCGGCTTCTGCCTTTTTTGATGGTTGATCAAAACGAAAACGCAAATCTTGATACGTAGATAATGCTAAATTTCCGAATAATGTAACAGAAATAGGCATGCTATTATCAATGGTTTGTTCAAGGATACGATACTTACCGAGCAGTTCCCAGTTTTCTTTATACTTTGATCGAGAAAAGCCTGTCGTGAATCGATCTGTAATTCCGTATTCGAAAGCAATTCGGATATCACTAACATTGTCGAATCCCCATAAATTATGATAAGTACTTGTTGCGTTACTACTTTTTCCGATAGCACCAAATCGATGTGAAATAAAAAAGTCAAGTGATTTTTTGAAAACGGTTTCGTTACTCTGCAAATTAATTAAATGTGTTGATTTAAAAGTGCCATTTACAAATCGGGAAAGTGTGGTATCCTTACTAAGTAATTTTAACAAATCATCTTGAGCTATTACACCTTGAGTAAAAAACATTAAACACAACAAGAGTAATATGCGCATTAATTTTTGTGAGGATTTTATTTTGCAACCTTTTTATAAGGTGCATACGTACAGTTAACTTTAATATCTAAATCTGGTGCAATATTAGACATTACAAGCTTTGGAACCTCAATTTTATAGTCAGTAAGTTTAATATTAAAAGTACAATCAATAATTATATTCCCTTCTTTCACAGTCGCTTTTCCCTTTTCTGTTTGCGTTTTATCTACACCGTGCAGTTTCATAATTCCAGTCGAAGAACTATCATAAATCCCATCTTTTGTCCAATCAATTGTTTCATTTATTTTTCCTTTAAAAGTAGCATTTGGATACTTATCACTTTCTACATATTTTTCATTAAAGTGTTCCTCCATTAATGACGATTTAAATTTAAATGTTCTCAACGGAACAGTAAAAACAATTTCTTCTGTAGCAGTGTTAAAAACAGAGGTAAGGCTATTGGTTTTTGCATCAATATTTTCAACATTCGTTACTGAGAAAAAACTTCCATTCCCACCTGTAGCTAAATAAATACTTTGTGCATTTACATTATAAACTTGCAATCCTATTAAAGCGATAAAAATTAAAATTACATTTCTCATAGTATGATTTTTTTTGTAGGTGTCTCCTATTTATTGATCGCATCCACTATAACCTGCATTAATCCAAACTTCTAATTTTGTACGATCATTTGAACTTAGTAT
This sequence comes from Bacteroidia bacterium, assembly GCA_038206385.1. GTDB lineage: Bacteria > Bacteroidota > Bacteroidia > AKYH767-A > OLB10 > JANXSD01. The sequence continues at coordinate 15,679 of JBBRAW010000015.1, forward strand.
TAATCCATTATTCGGCATGTGGTCGATATCACTTAACGGTAAATCTATTCTATATAAAATTTCTGGCTTACCATTAATTTTAATTTCTATAATTGTCTTTAAACTAAGATAAATATTAAAATTCGGCAATACATTTGTTCCATCATGACAACCAGAAACTGAACAATTTGTTTTTATAATTGGTCTTATTTCTCTTTGATACCAAGTAGTATCGCAGTTAGGAACTGGTACATCAATATACTGATCGTTTCTACAACTTGAAATTATCACAATAACGAATAGTGTTAATATAATTGTATAACGAGAAATCATGATACTTATTCGCATAAACAAAGGTAGTGCCGTTGTATCGTTTTTTTCATTTCTATGTTAATATTACAAAAAGAATTTACATTCTCCATTTACTTCAATTCAGATTGGGATAATTACAAGCCGTACAGGAATATTTCGCCATCAAACAAATTGTTTAAATCAATTCCATCCTCGTATTTTATACCAACATAGCGCAACGAACTCACGGTAACAGATCACTTGATAACGCAAATGATTCCAAAACTGATACCGAAGCTGGATACTCTCCCCAACTTCTGGAAGAGGCACATCTCTACCTCCCAAAGACTTATCACTGTATTTAAGATCTACCGGTCCAGCAAAGTTAAATGTCGGTACTCCTCCCAAATAACGATATCCTACTTTACGAAAAGTTAATATCGAACGACGCATATGTTCAGGAGCTGTTACAATCACACAACATTCATTATTGATATGTGGGTTTAACTTCAAAACATTTAATGCTTCTTCTCGCGTATTTTTTCCTGATAGTTCCAAAAAAATTCGTGTGCTATCCACACCCTTTATCTGTAATTCCTGTTGCATACGATATGCATCTGAATCAATAATTTTATCGCCAGTATTAGAAGGTTGAGTAACATACACTTTACTTTCCGGATATTGATTCGCCAATTTCGCAGCAAAATATACACGCATCAATGCTGACTCACTAGGCATCCCTGATCCTCCCATGATGATGATATTGTCAGGTTTAAATTGATAATCACTCACAGACCTTCCAAGCCAATAGAGCATCCAATATGGACCCGTTGTAAAGGCAAAAGCTAGGAAGAAAAGAAAAAACACTCCGAAGGTTATCAAGGCAATTCGAAAAGTCTTTAAAACCCTATTCCATTTTCTATTCATCTAGCGCTGTTTTGTTAAAGAATTTAGAAATGCAGAGTTAAACATTTCTAACGATAATTAGTAGTTCAAAAAATTCTATTTGTAAACAAAGATTTTCCTATATAATTTCTATCTAATTTTACACAGAAGCTGTAAATACATAAATGTTCAAATCACTATTTCATATTAGCATGATTGCACTCTGCATGATTGCTTGTTCATCAGAAACTAAAAAGCAAGAATCAAATTCAACAATGACAAACATAGATACACATTCTTTTGCACGACCACAAGACGCAGTGGTAAAACATCTTCAACTAAATTTAACTGTTGACTTTAATTTGAAACAATTAAAAGGTTTTGCAGAACTCACTATTGATAATTTAACGAACACTACCGAATTACATTTAGATAGTCGCGACTTAACTATTGAATCGGTAACATTAGATGATGGAACAAAAACAACATTCGAAGTAAAGAGTCCAGTTAAATTTATCGGTAGCGAAATTATCATTCAGATAAAAGCAGATACCAAAAAAGTAAAAATCAATTACAGTACTTCGCCAAATGCTGCTGCAGTACAATGGTTAGATCCTGCACAAACTGCTGGAGGAAAAAAACCATTTCTCTTTACACAATCACAAGCTATTCTTGCACGAACATGGATTCCATTGCAAGATAGTCCGGGTATTCGATTTACGTACGATGCCACCATTCATTGCCCAAATGATTTGATGGCTTTGATGAGTGCAGAAAATGATTCTGTGTTACATGCTGATGGAATTTATCATTTTAAAATGCCTCAAGCCATACCATCTTATTTAATGGCGCTTGCTGTTGGTGATTTAAAATTTCATTCGTATGATAAACGAAGCGGCGTTTATGCAGAGCCAATAACATTAGAAAAAGCAGCGTATGAATTTGTAGATATGCCAAAGATGATTGCTGCTGCAGAAGAGTTGTATGGTCCTTATGCATGGGGACGATATGATGTTTTAGTATTACCTCCAAGCTTTCCTTTTGGAGGAATGGAAAACCCTCGATTAACGTTTGCAACTCCAACAATTATTGCTGGTGATCGTTCATTGGTTTCTCTCATAGCGCATGAGCTTGCACATAGTTGGAGCGGTAATCTTGTAACAAATGCAACATGGGATGATTTCTGGTTGAACGAAGGGTTTACAGTTTACTTTGAAACACGTATCATGGAAAAGTTGTATGGTAAACCTTATGCTGATATGTTAACCGTTTTAAGTAAAGATGATCTCGATGAAACGATTAAAGATATTGGAAAAGATAGCGCCGACACTCATCTGTATCTTAATTTAAAAGGTCGTGATGCTGACGATGGAATGAATCTTATCGCCTATGAAAAAGGAAGATTCTTTTTAACAACAATTGAGTTTGCAGTAGGTCGTGAAAAATGGGATGCTTTTATTAATAAATATTTTGCTGCACATAAATTTCAAAGCATCACCACAAGCACTTTCTTAGAATATCTAAATAAAGAATTGATTAAAGACGATACTGCACTTGAAAATAAAATCCGTATTAATGATTGGGTTTACAAAGCTGGATTACCTGATAATTGTCCTGTAATTACTTCAACGGAATTAGAAAAAGCAGGAAAGATGGCAGCAGAATTTAAAGCCGGAACTTCTGCAAATAAAATCGATACTAAAGATTGGACAACGCACCACTGGCTATATTTCTTGCGACAACTTCCTGATTCGATGAACAATGAAATGATGATGGATCTTGATAAAACATTTCACCTGACATCAAGTGGAAATTCGGAAATTTTATTTGATTGGTTATTGCATACAATTAAAAGTCATTATGCTCCAGCAGATGCTTCGCTCGAACACTTTTTAATATCCGTTGGTCGTCGTAAATTTGTGAAACCACTTTATGCGGCTTTAGCAACAACTATTGAAGGAAAAGTTAAAGCAAAAGAAATTTACAAAAAAGCAAGACCAGGATATCATAGCGTAACAACTGCAACTATTGATGAAATGTTAAAGTAGTTGAATGTTGATTTTATTTAGTAAAATAATTTCGATGTGTTAAGCATAGATATTTAGTAAATCAATAAACAATATTAGTTATTACTTGTTACAGTTTAAAAATATCAAAACAATGAAAAAGCAATTATTAGTTTTAGCAACATCCACCATTTTGTTATTAGCATCTTGTGGAGGTGGTAATAAAGAAAGTGCAACACAAACCACCGAAAGCACAAAAGAAACTTCTGGAGCAACATTATTAGCTGATGATGGTCCGAAGTATGATAAGACTGCAATTGATCCGAAAGCTACTGTTACAGAGATAACTTTAAAGGCAACGGGAGCATCAATGGCAGAAATGAAATACGATCAAAGTACACTCACTGTTCCTGCTGGAGCGACTGTTAAGCTAACGTTCATTAGCGAAGCTACCGATCCCTCAATGCCACATAACTGGGTGTTAATACGTAAAGGAAGTTTGGATAGAATTGCACAAAAAGGTTTAGAAGCTGGTGCCGATAAAAATTACATTCCGAATGATGATGATATTTTAGTGTATGGAAATTTATTGAAGCCAGGAGAGAAAGAAGAAATTGTTTTCCCCGCACCTCCTGCTGGCGAATATCAGTTTGTTTGTACTTATCCAGGACATAGTCAAAAGATGCAAGGTGTATTTATTGTAAAATAATTTGCATTTAAAATCGAGTGTTAACTCCTTGAATAAAGCCGAAGAAAAAAATTTCTTCGGCTTTGTTGTTTTTATTATATTCGTTCTTCACTAAATATCAATACTTATTTTTAGAAATAAAAATCATGAAAAATAAAATCGCTATTCTTCTATTTACTCTTTTTGCAACTATTACTGTTTCACAGGCACAGTTAAAATCCATAATAATAAAAGCTGGCAAATTCATCGATACAGAAAATGGAAAAGTATTGAGTCATCAAATGATTTTAATTGAAGACAACATTATTAAAGCAGTTGGAGAAAATATTTCTATTCCACAAGGAGCCGAGATTATTGATTTAAATTCCTCCACCGTTTTGCCTGGATTAATTGATTGTCATACGCACATTACAGGAGAACCGAGTAATGATTATTACGGTGATATGTTCCGTAAATCACCGATTGATTATGCTGTTGTTGCACATATTTATACAGAGCGAACACTCATGGCTGGTTTCACCATGGTGCGTGATTTAGGTTCAGATAATTTAATTGATATCTCATTACGAAATGCTATCAACGCAGGAACAATACCTGGACCAAGAATGCTAGTAGCGACATTTGCACTTGGCGCAACTGGTGGGCATGTTGATATGTGTGGCTTTAATCCGAATTTAGATTCAAAAGGAAATAAAGATTTTACAGGTGTTGCTGATGGTAATGATGAAATTATAAAACGCGTTCGCAACAATGTGAAGTGGGGTGCCGATGTAATTAAGTTTTGCGCAACTGCTGGAGTATTATCAGAAGAAGAAAGTGTTGGTGCGCCACAATATTCTTTAGAAGAAATGAAAACACTTGTTGATGAAGCACATCGTTGGGGTAAAAAAGTTGCAGCACATGCACATGGAGCAGAAGGAATTAAAATGGCTGTAATTGCTGGCGTAAATTCCGTAGAGCATTGCAGTTTAGTAGATGATGAAACAATTCTTTTGATGAAACAAAAAGGAACATATTTAGTACCTACTTTATATGCTCTTGATTATATTATTCAAACATATTCTCAAAAAGGATTCCCAGAAAAAATTATTAATAAGGCAAAAAGTTTAAGTGTACAAAAAGAAAAGTGTTTTGCAAATGCTGTCAAGGCAGGAGTAAAAATTGCTTATGGTACCGATGCATCAGTAATTCCACATGGTGAAAATGCAAAGGATTTTTCTTACATGATAAAAGCAGGAATGACATCCATGCAAGCGATACAGTCTGCAACAATTTCAGCAGCTGATTTACTCGATATGAAAACAAAAACAGGTTCTATTGCTGTTGGAAAATTTGCAGATATTATTGCAGTACATAATGATCCTATTGCTGATATTACTTCGTTAGAACATGTTTCCTTCGTCATGAAAAATGGCGTGGTTTATAAAAATGAGAAATAAATAATGATGTATAAATTATTTATTACTTCAAAAAGCTTTTATCCAATTCTAACAAAAAATTTATGGATCCATATACAGAAACATTTAAGACTTGGGATAAAGTTTCATTGCTGTACCAAGAAAAGTTTATGGACCTGGAACTCTACAATGAAACGTATGATTTCTTTTGTAATACTATTAGTAAAGAAAGTGCTAGTATTTTCGAAGTTGGTTGTGGGCCGGGGAATATTACAAAATACCTTTTGTCTAAACGACCAAATTATACTATTGAAGGAATTGACATTTCATCAAACATGATAACTCTTGCAAAGATAAATAATCCTTCAGCTTCTTTTAGTGTAATGGATTGTCGAATGATTGACGTGATCAAAAAAAAGTATGATGGAATTATTTGTGGTTTTTGTTTGCCATATCTCTCAGAAGTAGAAAGTTTAAAATTATTTTCTAATGCAAGTAATATGTTGAATGAAGGCGGGACTTTATACTTAAGCTTTGTGGAAGGTAACGAAGTACAATCTGGTTTTAAGACAGCAAGTACTGGTGACAGAACCTATTTCAATTATCATAATTTAAATACAATAACTCAATTTCTTTTTTCATGCGGCTTTGAAGAACCACATTTATTACGAGTAAACTATGAAATTGAAAATAAAATTAGCGAACAACACATCATATTAATAGCTAATAAAAAATCTTCTTCCTAATTGAATTCAAAACGAAATTGTTTCCTTGAAATAAAACTCCTTATTAAATTTATGATTGATGTTGTAAAACATAAACCACCTTATGTGCATTGAACAATAATTACTTGTTAAAATAATTTTACTTTTTCTTGGATACTATAAAATAATAATATACTTTCGTAAAAGAATTACAAGTTCTAACATGAACACGAAGCCCCTCTTCTACCTGTAATGTCTATTTGTTATTAGTAAAATATTCGTTCTGCTATTATTGTTGTTTGGAACAACAAAACCTTCTTTCTAAACTTATGTTCCAACTCAAAAAAGCATCATGAAAAAAAGTTTACTTCTTATTACCTGAGGCTGTATTAAACACAGGCAAAACATTCTTTGTACTACTTAACTGTATTGCATTAGCATCGCTTTGTCTGAAAATCACCTCTCAAAACCCCCTATCTGTATTGTTGATGCCATCTTCATCGATGTAATCATCATTGCTATCGAACAATAGCATCAGATATTCCCCTTTCTACATTTCTTAAAAAATAACGCAAGATGCGTGTGAAAATCTATTGCCATGTACGAACTACTAATTGTCATTAATCATCAATGAAATTTCTATTTATGATTTGCGAATTACTTATGTTACCTCTCTTCTTTTACGGACAAGATACACTCAGTTGTCCTAAGAGAGATAGCATTACTTACAATCGCTTAACAATAAATGGAGAACTTTCTGCTTCTTACATCGATCAACGGAATTGGGATCTGGAAAATCATTCTATGGTTTCATTTTTAGGTGCGATAGATCTGCGCCAACGTCTTACACGAAAATCTGGGTGGGAACATTATCATAGTTTTCATACTGAAATAAGTTACATGCGTTATGCTGATTCAATATGGTTGAAGAGTAGTGATTATGCTCGTTTACGATTACAATGGAATGATAAGTCAAATAAAAAATTTCAGTACAGTTATGCTGTTTTCTTTAGCACGCAGTGGTTAAATAATTATACGAATACACAGACAGAAACTGGTATACATCGTGATTGGTCGGGTGGAATGTTTAACCCAGCAACATTAGAACTTGCTTATGGTTTCAATAAAAATTTATGGAAAAGTAGCAGCATTAATATTGCATTTGTCACCGCGAAATTTAATACACGTCCAAGAAATTCTGAATTTCCAGATTCTACTCGTGAGCAAGATCAATCATTATTTATCACTAAACATAGTTATGTAAAATCGGCTTACGGTTTCAGTGCGCAGTTGAATGTGTATGAAGAAATTTATCAAAAAATTATTCTTGTTGAAAACGATTCACGTTTGTTTTTTAATGCACTAAATCGAACAGCTATCAATTTTGATTTCAATAACAGAATTGCTATTCGCTTCTTAAAATATTTGCAATTGCGTTTTGATCTGCATCTTATTTATAATCCTGATTACTCAAAAAATTTACAATACAGGCAGGAAGTGTTACTGGGTGTGTTTTATGAAAATCATTATCCTCATGCAAAATAAGAGTCAACCTATCCCCCGCTGCTCTCTATTGTCTGTTGATATTATCTACATCCCTGTTTCTCAAGATCCCTTTTAATCGCTAAACCCGGTAACATCCTCCTGTACTTTTCAATTAGTGTGGTAGAAAGCTCGCCTATTAGTCTCTTTATTCGATCACGTATCGCTTTCCCTTACTTAGCCATTGCCAACTGGACAATTTTTAAGAAGTATTGATTAAAAAAGTGCAAGTTTACTTTACGAATTTATAGTAAGTTTATTTGTTAATCCAGTTAAACCGCCTTCAATTTCACAAATTACCGAATACGTACCGAAAATAAATTTAGAAATAATCCCGATTAAATTGTTTTTTGTCAATTGCCTGATTCTGCGGTGTAGGTAGGCATGTGCGATTTCATGTCCTAAAAACTCATGCCTATTGATCCTCACAATCGAGATACAATATTGAACCAGTGTAAACATAAATATACCCTCCCGGTGTACAGAAAGCGTTGAGGACAGTATCGTTATGGATAATATTAACATCCCAATGAAAATCGTCTTGATGAACAATCTGCTTGCTGGTATGGATTGAAACCGCAATTTTCTTAAGATGGTTGTGCGGTTCTGAATAATTTGCGCTGTTAAGAATAGGAAACTCATCAGGCTTGGCCTTAATTTCTTTGCTGATTTGATTCCCCAGATTTTCATCTCCTTCGAGGTTAAAAACATTGAATTTTCAATCGCTATAGCTTCAAAAAAGAATATATGAATAAGATCCCGAAAGCCTTCATTTAATCTTTCTAAATAAATTCTCCCATGAATGAAACGCTTTGCTACTTGCAAACGTATATTTGCTCCTTACCAACATTGCCCTTATCCATGATAAAAATATTCGGAAATGTTATGCTCGGTAAATCATTTCAGATAAGTGCATAAAATTATCCAAAATAATTATAAATAAATTTTAGCTTTATATCTTTACATTAACAAAACCACTACCAAAAACTATATTATCATGCCAATGAAAAATCTTATTGCCAACTTTACAACACAACTGCGCGAAGCAATCGCGATTGGTGAAAAAGCTGTTTTAACACCTTCAAAAAATCCGATACACAATGTTTTAGTTTCAGGACTTGGTGGCTCAGGAATCGGTGGAACGGTAATGGCGCAAATCACCGACAAGGAAATGAAAGTTCCGATGATCGTAAACAAAGATTATTTTCTTCCATCGTTTGTGAATGAGAATACGTTGGTGATTATTTCATCGTATTCAGGAAATACTGAAGAAACTGTTCAAGCAATGGAGACCGCATTAACAAGAGGTGCTAAAATTGTTTGTGTTACTTCTGGTGGAAAAATTGCTGCAATGGCAAAAGAAAATAATTGCGATACGATAACTATTCCTGGTGGAAATCCTCCTCGTGCAAGCTTTGGATATTCGGCAACGCAACTTTTATATGTACTTCAAGGTAATGGTTTAATTGGTGATGGCTTCCGTAAAGATTTGAATGATTGCATTGCATTGTTAGATAAAGAAGCTGTGAATACGGAAGAGGCAAGTCGTGTTCTTGCAGAACAATTAGTTGGTAAACTTCCTATTATTTATTGCGAAGCACGTTATGAAGGAATTGCAATTCGTTTGCGTCAACAGATAAATGAAAACAGTAAAATGTTGTGTTGGCATAATGTTTTGCCAGAAATGAATCACAACGAATTAGTGGGTTGGACAGAACCACATCCTGAAGCATTTGTATTGATGTTTAGAAGTGCTGATGATTATTCACGCACACAAAAACGAATGTCGATTACAAGTGATGTAGTAAAAAAATATACACGTAACTATTTTGAAATTCATTCGAAAGGTGAAACACAATTACAACGTTCGATGTATTTACTTCACTACGGTGATTGGTTGAGTTATCACATTGCAGATATAAAATCAATTGATGTAACCGAAGTAAAAGTTATCGATTTTTTAAAGGGATCATTAGCTAACGCATAATTTATTTCAACAATAAAAAAAATCCTTGAAGTGTAAAAGCTTCAGGGATTTTTTATGTGTTATTACCTTTACAAAACTCCTTCGTCGTATGCTTTTTCGCCGTGTAACGAATCATCGAGTCCCATGTCTTCTTCTACATCAGAAACTTTTACAGGAGTAATTTTATTGATTAGTATCAACATCAGATATGTAAAAACAAATCCATAAATACATGCACCAATTACAGCAACACATTGCTTAACAAAAAAGCCTGTGCCTCCAACTAGTAATCCATCTGCTCCAGATGAGTTCATCGCATTAGTTGCAAATACGCCTAACAAAATTGTACCCAAACAACCACCAATTCCGTGAACACCCCAAACATCTAATACATCATCCCAACCTATTTTATTTTTAAGTGAACAGCAATATAACATATAACTCCCGCTGCAATTACAATTAAACATGCAGATGGTTACAAGACAAATCCTGCTGCTGGTGTTATCGTTGCTAGTCCTGCAACAGCTCCTGTAAGTAGTCCAACAAATTTTGGTTTCTTCACTAAATACCATTCAATTGCTAACCTATTAATCGCTGCAAAAGATGCTGCGACATCAGTATTAAAAAATGCTAAGCCTGTAACTTCATTTACATTTAAAGCGCTTCCTGCATTGAAGCCATACCATATAAACCAAAGTAATCTCGTTCCAATTGCAATCAATGGAATACTGTTCGGCACCAATTCTTTATCTCTTCTTTTTCCAACATAAATAATGGATGCTAATGCAGCGAAACCTGTTGTTGCATATACAACAATTCATCTTGCAAAATCTAACAAACCCCATGGTGAAAGTAATCCTCCACCTCATACCATGTGTGCGAATAGATAATACAATAGTAGTTGCCACAACACTAAAAATATTAAGTACGATTTAAATGTTACACGATTAGTAAATGCTCTTGTTATCAATGCAGTTGTGATGATTGCAAACATCATTTGATATGCCATAAAAACAAGCTCTGATAACTTCGGATTTACTGCAATGGAGAATTAAGATCAACACCATGCATGAACATCTTATCTAAATTACCAATGAAATCACCTAATGTATCACAAATAAAACTTAAAGAGTATCCGCAAATAAACCACATGATAGTTGTGATTTCAATCGAAACAAAACTTTGAATCATAATTCCAATTATGTTTCTTTTTCCTGCAAGTCATGCGTAAAAGAAAGCCCGTCTTGGTGTAATTAACATTTCAAGACTAGCTGCAAGAAGCATAAAGCCTGTTATCCCTTTACCAAACATTGTATTTAGTATTAGGTTAGATTAATTTTTATGATTGTAATTTTTTTAAAAATAAACTCCCATATTAATTAACATTTCCATTCTAGTGGATTTATTACTTCCATCCCATTAAAAAGTCTCTTTCTTTTTATCCATCTACAATTTTTTCCTTCGAGTCGAATATACGAATTTTCGATTGGCATATATTCAACACCTAAAGTAGCTCCGCATAATTTATATCCTGTAGCTTTCAAATCATTATCGATGATAACACCACCCATAAATCCTTGCTTATCTGAAAATAATTCTCCTCTGCCATAAACAGCAAATTTTTCTTTCAACTGATACTTCAAAGCTAAAACACCGCTGTACATTGATGCAGATTTATTTTTATCAGTAAGATCAGAATGTTCTTGAATACAATAATCACCACCAATTTGAATCTTTAATTTCTTGATCTGATAATTAAAAAATAAATTTTAATGAATACGCAAATGAGTTATCGAATCTCCTTGTGGAGAGTCATCGCCGATGTAATTACAATTGCCAACATTTCCCTTATCAGTAAGTGCTCGGGTCACTAAAATTCCTAATGATTTTTTATCGTTTTTATCTTCGTAAATATTATATCCATTTAACACATATAAATTAATTGACCACTTATCATTTGGTATATAATTTAAACGTGCTCCTGCCTCAAAATATGGTTCATAAAAAGTATTGATGGAAACTGCACTTGCGAAATTTTCTTTAGGTAGAAGTCCTTCAGTTCCAAAATGTGTTCTAAAAAAACCTGCCTCGAGCCATAACTTTTTACAAAGACAAATACCTGCATGTGCTTCCATAATATTATTGAACGTCGACGACCAAGCACTTTTTGCAATATCATCATAATGCAATGTAACAATGCCTCGAATTTTCTTAGCATTATATTGAAAAGTAACTTGAGCAGTATTCAATCTGAATTGATTACTACGAGAAGAAATAGATGGAAACTTTTGATAATTTCCTGTACCTACCGAATACGTGTAATGTGCGTAATAGACATCTACGTATCCGCTAATTTCTATTTTAGCTATTGAATCGCTACTCTGTGCAACCACATTTAAAACAACAAAAAATTGGAACGACGTTAACAATAGCAATCTTCTAATCATGCTTAATCGTTTTAATTGGTTATAAGAAAACATAACCAGCTTAATTTAAAAAACAAATTGCTTCAGTGATTTGAATTCTAGTTTACCATAATTAATTAAAATTAATCACAATGCTTGCAATAATTTTTAGGAAAATCAATTGAATTTATATTGGTAAACTCGTGTTTTTAAAATCAAAACAAGGGAGAACAACAAGAAAATTATTATCGACCACAAATAAATATTTGAATTAAGTAATATCGCAAAGCATGCGAATAACAATGCTCCAGTTATCCTAATCAATTCTTGCTTTTCAAAGTTAATAGTATTATTCCTATTGAAAATCTTAGTAACGTTTACCATTGCCATAACAGCAAATACGGAGCACAGTATGATTTCCCAGTTTGATAAAAAATCCTTATACACTAACATTATAATAAGACCAATAATACTGAAGGAAAGTTGAAAATATGCATACTGTTTAAGAAATGGTGATACTGTTATTTCGTTTTCGTTTACTGATAAACTTGATATAATTGGTGACGTTGGTTTCCACTCTGGAGGCCTAAATAAAATCCTTATTTTATCGCTCCATAAAGGCGAACCTTTCATAGATTTCCATAAATAACTATAATGATGGCCAATTGCCATTAAAGGATTATTATCAATATAATTACTTTTTATTCCATATTTTACAACCTCTGTTTCTTCCTGATAAGTGCCAAACATTTTATCCCAAATCACAAACGTTGACCCATAATTTTTGTCGATATAAATATCATTTTTTCCATGATGAACGCGATGCGTGGATGGGGTTATAAATATTTTTCCAAAAAATTTAAGCTTGGGAATATATTCAGTATGTTGTAGAAAATCATACACACCAGAAACTTTTAAAATTATAACTAATACAATTGGTGAGAATCCCAATACAGGCAAAAACGACCAAAATACAATTCTATTTATACCCTGAAATACGGATGTACGGAATCCATTTGATAAATTAAAAAGTTCGGAGGAATGATGTGTTACATGACCAGCCCATAGAATGTTCACCCTATGAGAAAATCGATGATACCAATAAGATAAAAAATCAACAACAATATAACCTCCAATCCATTGATACCAACTATTTGATATAGATATAATTCTTAAATGGTTATAAACATATTCCATTACAAGAAATAGCAATGCAAAATAAAAGAGTGAACATATTTGATCTATTGCACCAATAGTTAAATTCATGGTTGTGTTACCAGTAGAGTACTTTTTATCCTGTTTTTTATAACTTACAAACCACTCTAAAAACACGATAAATAAAAAAACAGGAATGAATAATGCAACTGCGTTTAACATATTTTTAAAATAATTATCCAAGTAACTATTTAAATAATTATACCATAATAAATCTGTTTCGATTAAAATATCCTTTTTAACTAATCCCAAAAAAACAGCTTAGCTATTTATCGCCGTTCCATTCTGCATAAAACTGTTCCAAATATTCTTCCATAAAAAGATGTCGTTGTGCTGCTAATTTTTTTCCTGTAGTAGTATTCATTCTATCTTTCAGCAAAAGTAATTTTTCATAAAAATGATTGAGTGTTGGTGCTGAACTATTTTTATACGCTTCTTTCGAGAGTTGTAAATTGGGTTTAATTTCGGGATTATAAATTTCTCGGTTTTTAAATCCACCATAATTAAATGTTCGCGCAATACCAATCGCTCCTAATGCATCTAAACGATCAGCATCTTGTACAACATCTAATTCTAACGATTGAAAGTCGCTAATTGTATTTCCTCCCTTGAATGAAATATTGCGAATGATTTTTTCAACATGATCAATAATTATTGCATCAACATTTTGTTGTAATAAAAACTCCCGTGCTTTAGCTGGACCAACTTCTTCATCACCAAAATGAAATTTAGAATCTGCGATATCGTGTAAAAGTGCTGCTAGTTCAACGATAAAAACATTAACCATTTCCGTTTCCGAAATCTTCTTTGCATTATTCCAAACGCGTTGAATATGCCACCAATCATGACCACCTTCTGCATTGTGTAATTCCTGCTTTACAAACTCAATTGTTTTGAGAATTAATGCTTGCTCGTCCATTATGTACAGCTTTAAGACCTTCTAAAAAATAAAGAGGCGGTTCTTCTGTGTGTGACCAGAACCGCCTCTGTGAAAAAGAGAATTTCATTTCCTCTCAATTCCGCGACTAATTTAATACATCAATCGTTTACTTTGACAAATCGGAGAAAAGTCCTTGTATTATTTGCGCCATCAACTTCTAAAAGATAGACTCCGGGCTGAATTGCCTCTAATGGAATTCTTGTTTCATTTTCCTGACCGATGTCTTTTGATAAAATCAATCTGCCTGAAAGATCCATTATTCTTACGTACTCAAGCAAAGTTCGAGGGGCATAAAGTTTTATATAATCTCTTACTGGATTTGGATAAAAGACCAACCCTTCAATTCCTTCTTTCTCTTGAACACCTTGAATCATATTTATCGTAAAGTAAACACTTGTGTGAAGTGTGTCAACTGCTACGAAGGCTGTTGTGACTGGCCAAACTACTACCACATTATTTCCAACCCGATAAAACGATGAATCAAAAGTATAACTAGTACTTCCTGCTGGTCCGCCTGTAAACGACACGGTATCGCCAGGAACTAATATTACTACATTGCTATTCGAATAGAGGTACTGAAAACTGTTAGAATCTCGGCTTAATCCAATATTTATCACGCCTTGAAACGGTGCGTTTCCAGTATTTGTAACTATAATAGTTGGTTGAACCATTAATCCATAATAGGCGGTATCTGGATAATTGATTAATGTTTGGATGGTAAGATGTGCCGCTGACTGAGCCTTAACCTCTCCTTTATAGAGAAAAAGGATGGTCGACAGAAAGATGAACTTAAGGAAGCGTTTCATAGGGGCTGTATTGTTTCGGAACCCAAATCTAAGAATACAGATAAACTTTGGGAAATGGATTTTTTATTATTCTTACGCTTCCAAAGTTAATATTTGTTCCTACTATTGAGGTAACTTTAAAATGCAAACATTATGGATCATCTTCAGCTTTTAATTAAAGGCCTTAATAAAGAGCAAATTCGTTTTTATAAGCTCTTTGCTGGCAGAACTCAGCATGCTAATGATCGAAAGGATATTATTTTATTTGATGCCTTGAGAAAACAAAAAGGAGAAGTGGGAGATTCCGTTTTGCAAAAAAAACTTTATCCTGGAACAGAAAAGAATGCGTGGTATCGATTACGGAATCGTTTACTTAGCGATTTAAATAAAGCACTTACCGTTTTACATTATGAAGATGATGAATTTATTCAAACATGTAATATGCTTGGATTGTACCGATATTTTTCAAGCAGAAATCAATTACAAGAAGCAAAATATTATTTGCGTCGCGCAGAAAGAGCAGCACATAGCATTGAGAATTTCGAGTTGCTGGATATTATTTATGGTGAATATATTCGCTTATCGCATGAATCATTAAATATAGATCCCGAATCCTATATTGAAAAGCGACGACAAAATCGCAAGCAACAAGAAGAGCTAAGAGCAATTGATGATTTACTTGCAGTGGTTACTTACAGATTAAAAACAACGCAAAATTTTTCGACAGATAAAAATCCATTGTTAGATCTTCTTAAAAAAAGTACAGATGATTTTATTAAAGATCGTGACCTAAAAAATTCTCCTTTTCTACGTTTTAGAATTTATCAATCTGTTATTCAAGTACTGCTACAAAAGCACGAATATCGCTCTATGGAGCAATATCTTTTACGAACATTTAAAGAGTTTGAACGTGATAGTTTATTCAACAGAAATAACCATGATACGAAGTTGCAAATGCTTACGTATATCGTTAATACTTTATTTAAAAATAAAAAACTTAAACAAAGTTTACAATGGGCTGAACACTTAAAGATTGCAATGGAAGAACATCATCAAATGCTTCAAGATAAATATATGTTTTTCTATTACAACGCACTTGTTATAAATTATTCAATTATAGATCCATTAAAAGCAATTGAAATTTTAGAAGATTTAAAAGACAATCTTAAAATTAAATCGAATTCCTTTTATCATTTGTTTGTATACCTCAATCTTGCAGTATTGCGTTTTGATATTAAAGAATTTAAAGAGTCGATTAAAAATTTCAGTCGTCTTTATTTACTTGATGGATACAAAACCGCTGATCGTTCACTCCGCTTCAAAATTTCTATCTGTGAATTAATCACTCGTTTCGAATTACAACAATATGATGTTCTCGATTATAAAATGGCTCAAGTAAAAAAGGATTACAAAGACCTTCTTGCAGATGAACTACATTATACAGAACGGGAATTATTAGCAATCATGAAAGCGCTTCCAGAGCATTTACCCCTTCGTAAACATCCAGAAATGAAAACTAGGGTAACCAAATTTATCGATTGGATGAGTAAGAATAATGATACTGATTCCATAATCATCAATTACCAAAATTGGCTCTCAGAAAAACTGAAATAGACGGTGATTTCGTCATATATTTTGACGTACTAATCTAAAAATTAATTTAATCCCTTTTCTTCTTATCTTATAACTTAATTGAAAGAAAGGTGATCGAAATACAAATCTGAACACGTACTTTTTTTTAATAACAGGTTTCATCAAACCGTAACTAGAACCTACATTTGCTTCGTTGACATCATCTAAAAGCCAAAACATGAAAACAAAATTATTTACACTTATTATGATACTGTTCGGTGTAATGAATAGTATAGACCTGAATGCGCAATGCCAGGCCAGCTTTACAGTTTCCCCCGACTCAAATAATGTGGGAAATTTCTTCTTCCAAAATACCTCTAGCGCAAATTATAATTATGCCTATTGGTCGTTTGGTGATGGGACTTCATCATATCAAACAAATCCTTATCATTCTTACAATGCTACTGGTAATTTTATTGTTTGTCTAACTATAGGAGACAGTACTTCTGGTTGCCAATCGACAACTTGTGATACCTTAGTAGTAGGAACTGCATTTCCAACTTGTAATGCGAATTTTTCTACTTCTGTAAGTGGATTGAGTGCTACATTTACTAACTCATCAACAAGTTCGTCAGGAATTATCACCAATTATTATTGGGCTTTTGGTGATGGTAGTACTTCAACTGGTACGAATCCAAATCACACTTATGCAACAGCAGGTAATTATTCTGTTTGTTTAACTATGATCGATTCTTCTTCTGGTTGTAGTGATCAAACTTGTAAACCTGTTACAGTTACATCAACACAAAATTGTAATGCTGCATTCTATGTTAATGATACTGGAAGTGTAGTTATTTTAAGCCCAATTTATTGCACGCCAAATACAGCAACCTTTCTTTGGAATTTTGGTGATGGAACTACATCAACATCTTATCAACCACATCATATTTATCCACAACCTGGAACTTATATTGCATGTTTAACAATTACGACGTTTTTAAATTCTTGTACTAATACTTATTGTGATACTGTTAATTATCAGCCAAATATTTCTACCTGCCAAACGCAATTTACGTATTTGTGTATGATCAACAATCAAGTTAGTTTCTCTTTAACAAATCCTAATTCAGCAATTATTTCTTATGCTTGGAATTTTGGCGATAGTACTAATGTGGATTCTTCTTCAAATCCAACACATACTTTTGCAAGTGCAGGAAGCTACACTGTTTGTTTAACAATTCAAACGAGTTTAGGATGCGCGTATACCACTTGTCAATTAGTTGCTGTTGGAAATGTTGCGTTATGTAATGCTACTTTTACACCTTATGATTCTGCTGGTTTTGTATACTTCGTGCCATCAGTAATTAATAACAGTCTGTATTATTATTGGACTTTTGGTGATGGTTCAACTTCAACACAAAGTTTACCTATTCATCAATATATTGGTAATGGTCCATGGACAGCTTGCTTAACAATTATTGATTCGATGCAAATGTGTTCTGATCAATACTGTGCTGTAATTACAAACCCAGTTTCAGGACCATGTACTTCATCATTTGTTTACATTACAAATCCTGGAACTACGCTTGCTGCTTTTGCAAATACGTCAACTGGAAATTACACCAATTATAGTTGGTCGTTTGGTGATGGCACTTCTTCTACAAGCGCAAACCCTTCTCATACTTATTCTTCACAAGGAACATTCCTTGCATGTTTAACTGTTTACAATAATAATACAGGTTGTCAATCTTCTTTTTGTGATTCAGTAGTTATTGGTAACGGACAAGCAAATCAATGTGTAACTGTATTCTATTCCTATCCTGATTCATCATTCATTGGTAATGGAATAGTATATTTTGGGATTATTAATTCTTGCCCAGGAAGTACGTATACTTGGTCTGTAAATGGAACTCAGTTTGGTACAGGAACAAACCCGTTAATTCAATTTCCAGATAGTGGTTGGTATTACATCTGCGTAACGGGAGTTACACCAAATGGAACTTATGTAACCTGTGATAGTGTTTATTCTTATCGCATGGCAGGACCAACAGGAATCAACGAAAATGGAAATCAAATTCCAATAAATGTTTCGCCTAATCCATCAAATGGTCCTTTAACAATTAGCTTCCAATTAGCACAATCAGAAACTGTAACAATCCAATTAATCACAATAGACGGTCGTGAATTGTT
Organism: Bacteroidia bacterium; assembly: GCA_038206385.1. Lineage (GTDB taxonomy): Bacteria > Bacteroidota > Bacteroidia > AKYH767-A > OLB10 > JANXSD01. The sequence goes on from JBBRAW010000015.1 coordinate 34,244, forward strand.
ATCTCAACAAGAAAAATTAAATTCTGGAGTTCATCATCAAATTATTTCAACAGAAAATATTGCTGCTGGTCTTTATCTAATTCGTTTACAAGCTGGTGGAAAACAATCTATTTCACGCATTGCTGTTCAACATTAAACTTTACTTCCCATAAAAAAACCCAGAAGCATTAACACTACAGGGATTTTTTATGCTTATTCGTGTCATTCAAGACCTCTGTACCGATATCTTTTTTTACTTTGCTCTTTAATCGATATGGCAAAACTATCAGTAGTAATTATTACTCTAAACGAAGAAAAAAATATTCGACGTTGTTTAGAGAGTGTGCGCGCTATTGCAGATGAAATTGTAATTGTAGATTCTTGTTCAACAGATAAAACACAAGAAATCGTTTCAACGTTTAATGTTACATTTATCACTCAACCCTTTTTAGGATATATTGAGCAGAAAAACTTTGCTTTAAGTAAAACGTCAAATGATTTTGTTCTTTCATTAGATGCTGATGAAGCACTCGATGAAAAATTGCAGTTGATGATAAAGCAAGAGATGCTTCAACCGAAAGCAGATGCTTATGAGATGTCACGAATGACACATTACTGCGGTAAATGGATTCGTCATGGTGCATGGTATCCAGATCGCAAAATAAGAATGTTTAATAAATCGAAAGCGAAGTGGGGAGGAATAAATCCGCATGATAAAATTGAATTATCTATAAATGCAAAACAGCATTCATTACAAGGAGATATTTTACATTACACATATTATTCATTAACGGAACATATTCAACAAGCTGATAACTTCACACGAATATTAGCCGAAGATTTATTTAAGAGAGGAAAACGAACCAACATAATTCGCATCATTACGAAACCAAAATTTCGTTTCATTCGCGACTATATTTTTAAAGGTGGTTTCCGTGATGGCTATTATGGATTTGTAATCGCGATCATTTCTGCATACGCTGTTTTCTTAAAAGAAATTCGTTTAAAAGAACATTGGAATAATAATGGCTGAACACTTTTTAATAAGTCGTACTGATGCAATTGGTGATGTGATATTATCGTTGCCAATAGCATTCGCTTTAAAAGAAAAATATCCGAATGCAAAAATCACTTGGATTGGTAAAAAATATACCGAAGAAATTATAAAGGCAGCTTCTATCGTTGATGCATTTTTTAATTATGATGATTGGTTAAATCTGAAAAACGCAACACGAATAGAGCAACTAAAGAAATTAAATGCTACCGCAATAATTCACGTTTCCCCTCGTAAAGAATTAGCAATGGCTGCAAAAAAAGCGGGAATAAAAATTCGTATTGGAACATCACATCGTATATTTCATTGGCTAACATGCAACAAATTAGTTAACCTAGGAAGAAAAAATAGTGCGTTGCATGAATCACAATTAAACCTGCGTTTACTTGAGCCATTAGGAATTAAAAATAAATCACTTGAACAATTAATTCAGCAAGGTGCTTATCTTAAAGCGCAAGTTTCACTTCCATCAACTATTATTAAACTTATTCAACCAAATAAAATAAAAATAATTCTTCATCCACGAAGTCAAGGTTCTGCACGCGAATGGGGATTAAATAATTATTCAGAATTAATAAAATTATTACCTTCAGATACCTTTCAAGTTTTTATAACAGGTACCGCAAAAGAAGGTGAGGCAATTCAAGATTTTTTAACAACACATCAAAATCAAATAACAAATCTTACAGGCAAATTAACGCTTGCAGAACTTATTAAATTTATCGATCATTGTGATGGATTAATTGCTGCGAGTACTGGTCCTTTACATATTGCTGCTGCATTAGGAAAACATGCTTTAGGAATTTTCCCACCAATCCGACCTATGCATCCTGGAAGATGGGCACCATTAGGACCACATGCTACTTACCTTTGTGCTATTGATTCATGTGAAAAATGTAGAAAGTTACCAAGCGGATGTTCGTGCATGGGCTTAGTTACTCCTAACATGGTTGCAACACAAATTAAATCATGGGGATAAAATCTTTACATGTTGAAAGTATTTTGCAAGTCATGCCCGAGAGCCCAGGTGTGTACCAGTATTTCGCTGTTGACGGGTCATTACTTTATATTGGAAAGGCAAAGAGTTTACGCAAACGTGTAAGCAGTTATTTTAGCAAGGTGCACGACAATGCTCGAACAACAATTATGGTTCGGCAAATTGCAGATATAAAATACATTGTTGTTGAAACAGAATACGATGCTTTGCTACTGGAGAACAACCTTATTAAAAAACACCAACCAAAATACAATGTACTTTTAAAAGATGATAAAACATATCCATGGATAGTTATTAAAAATGAGCCATATCCTCGCATTTTTTCTACACGTCGACATATTAAAGATGGATCGTTTTATTTTGGTCCGTATGCTTCTGTTTCAATGATGCATACTTTATTAGATTTAATTCGTCAACTTTTTAAATTACGTTCTTGTAGTTTAAATTTAACAGAAGAAAATATTAGCATGCGAAAGTTTAGAGTTTGTTTAGAATATCATATTGGAAATTGCAAGGGCCCTTGTGAAGGACATCAACAACAAGATGATTATAATCAATCTATCATCAGTATCAAGGAAATTCTTAAAGGAAATATTAATTCTGTCATCACTCATTTGGAAACGCAGATGAAAGAGTTGGCAGTAAAATTTGAATTCGAAGAGGCGCAAGTTTATAAAGATAAGATTGAAGTTCTCGAACGTTATAAAGGAAAAAGTATCATCGTAAATCCTAATATCCACAATGTAGATGTATATGGTTTTATAGAGGAAGGTAATTCTGCTTATGTTAATTTTATGAAAGTAATGAGTGGTGCAATCATACAATCGCACACTCTAGAATTAAAGAAAAAATTAGATGAGTCACCTGCTGAATTATTAGGTTTAGCGATAGCAGAATTCCGTGAACGTTATCACAGTGACTCGCGAGAATTTTTAGTTTCTGTTGAGCCTGATATTGAAATTCCTTGGGTAACTTTTTCAGTTCCAAAAATTGGAGATAAAAAGCATCTACTTGATTTATCTGAAAAGAATGCTCGTTTTTTTATGAAGGCAAAATTAGAGCAAGCGGATAAATTAAATCCTGAACATCGTATCGATCGGTTGATGGATGTGATGCAAAAAGATTTACGTTTACCGTCAAGACCATACCACATAGAATGTTTTGATAACTCTAATTTTCAAGGTGATTATGCAGTAGCTGCCATGAGTGTTTTTAAAAATGGACGAGCATCAAAAAGTGATTACCGTCATTTTAACATTAAAACAGTTGTTGGTCCTGATGATTTTGCATCGATGGAAGAAGTGATTTATCGACGTTATCACAGAATGATTGAAGAAGGATTAACATTGCCGCAGCTCATTGTAATAGATGGTGGCAAAGGACAATTATCTGCTGCATTAACGAGTTTAGAAAAATTAAATTTACGAGGTAAAATAAGTATCATTGGTATCGCAAAAAAATTAGAAGAAATTTATTTTCCTGGTGACTCAATCCCTTTATACCTCGATAAAAAAGGAGAGACTTTAAAAATTATTCAACAGCTACGTGATGAAGTCCATCGATTTGGAATTACACATCATCGAAATAAACGAAGTAAAGGTGTTATCAAAACAGAGTTGTCAGAAATTAAAGGTATTGGTGAAGCAACAGGTGATAGTTTATTGCGACACTTTCGTTCTGTGAAACGAATTCGTGAAGCAAAGTTAGATGATATTTCAGCAGTTGTAGGTGTTGCCAAAGCAAAAATTGTATTTGATTACTTTCAAAATCAACCATCTGCTTTAGAATAGTTTTTACTTCTTACTTTTGTAAAATGGAATACTTAGCAGGCCCAATAACAGTTGACGCTTTTATTAAGGCAGTAACAAACAATAAACCAGTACTAGTAGATTTTTATGCTACATGGTGTGAGCCTTGCAAATTCCTTGATGAAATTTTAATTGAGTTAGAACAACGACTTAATAATAAAGCAATCATTGTTAAACTAGATATTGATGATCATCCAGAATTAAAAAAACATTATAGCATGATGAGTGTTCCCACTTTAATGATCTTTAAAGAAGGAGAACTTCAATGGAGAATGCCAGGGTTTATGCTTACAGGAGAAATGGAAAAAAAAGTATTGGAGTTTGTTTAGGTAACTCCTACCCACAAGCAATTTTCTCAACTCTCCTTTGATGTCGGCCGCCTTCAAATGGAGTAGCTAAAAATATCGAAACCATTTTTTGTGCTAATTCATTACTAACAAAACGAGCGGGAATACCAATTATATTTGCATCATTATGTGCTTTTGCTAAATGAGCAACTTCTTCTGTCCAACATAGTGCAGCACGAATTCCTTGATGTTTATTTGCTGTGATACAAACGCCATTTGCACTTCCACATAATAAAATACCAAGCGAATCATTTGTGGTTTCTACAGCAGTTGCAACGGAATGAGCATAACCGGGATAGTCGGTACTTTCTAAACTGAAAGTTCCTTTATCTAAAATTGTATGGCCAGATTTTTCAAGAAAAATTTTTAACATTTCTTTCATTTCAAATCCTGCGTGGTCAGAGCCGATGATTATTTTCATACTTCAAAAATAGGAAATATTAAATCAAGAACGATCTCTTCCTATGATATTTCGCGAGGTGCGCTGTTAGGCTTTGCATAAGCATATCGAGCCAATCGTTTTGTTTCGTAGTAACCATCAACACCCAATGAAGTAATGCTTCCTGCTCGTTCTAATGAGAGAAATCCATCCTCTTCTAAAATAGAATCATCAATCCATGCTTCTTTTAAAGCACCTATCACTAAAAAAGTATTGTTATGTTTTATCGGAATAACTTCCACTAATTGCAATGCGTATTTCACTAAACTCTCTTTCACGTAAGGTACTGGAATTTCAGTATGCCATTCAGGCGTTAAACCAACAGCTGCAAATTCGCTTTCACCTTCATTATACTTTGCACTTGTTTGATGAGCATGTTCTATAATTTCTTGATGAATATGATTTATCGTAAACCAACCAATACTTTCAATATTAGCCAACGTATGAGGCGCTGCTTCTCTCGGACGATTAATGAATCCTATCAAGGCAGGATCAGCTCCCAAATGAACAATATTGCTAAAGACCGATAAGTTCGTATCTCCTTCTTTATTGATCGTTCCAATCAAACTAACCGACTTAAATCCACTCAAACAATTCACGAAATTGCCTCGATAAAATCGAGACCACGATTGAATGATATTTAATGGTAAATGCAACATACCTGTTAAATTTATATTTGATTGATAGTATAAAAGTAACAATAAAAAAAGAAATTTGTTTGCTCACACCCAAATTCAAAATTTATCGACTAAGAATACAATACTATTTCTCACCCATTGGTTTCCAAGAATCATTCGTCGTATCAGAATCCAAAAATATTTCTTCTACTAAATTCAATGATTTTATTTTCTTCTTTGCAATAAATTGAATGCTTGTTTTATTTGAATTCCAAATAGCTGGCGACTTATGAATAATCTCATTCGTTCCATCTGCATAATTTACTTTTAAATCAACAGGTACATAAAATCCACCCACATTATCGAGCGTAACAGAATATTTTTTATCCGTTGCTTTCACGGAGCCAATTCCAACATCAATATAATTATTTGAGTAAAACCAATTATTCCAAAACCAATCTAAGTTTTGTCCTGTAGCAGTATTAACACAGTTAAAAAAATCATTCGGTAATGGATGTTTGCCATTCCACATTTTCATATAATACTGCAATGCTTTTTTAAATAATTCATCGCCTAACAATTCCTTCAACGCTAAATAAGCTAATGCAGGTTTACAATAGGAATTATAACTGTAAGCTCTACCAGTAAGCATGTATGATGGACTTGTAATTGGCATCGCCACTTCTGGGGATTTATTTTTTGTATAGCCCTTTAATCTAAAATTTGTGAAGATATCTATTGCAGTATCTCGAGGCATTTCTGCTAGTTGCATTTGAAGTTCATAAAATGTTGCCCAGCCTTCATCCATAAATGCCGCTCGTGTTTCATTCGTTCCCATATAAAATGGAAAGTACGTATGTATCACCTCATGATTTGTTGTCCATTGCATTTCACGATAGGTATCATAAGATGCATCATTCACCATCATCGGATATTCTTCATCAGCGTATCCTTGCATAACTGTCATCTTAGGATATGGATAAGCAACTCCCGGCGATTGATTTGATAAATAATCAAGTGTATATCTTGTCACATTCGCAACATAATGAAAATCCCATGCAGTATCGTTATACGCAGCTTGCACATACACACGCGGACGTAACGAGTCAATTAAAATACTTGTTCCATCCCATACATAATGATCACTAATTCCAAATGCAACATCTGGTATATAATCAGCTTTCCATGTCCAAATATTTCGTGCATTTTTTTTCTTTGTGATATTTCCTTCTCGCAGATCTTCTTTGGTGATGATATGAATAACACTATCCGTTTTTATTGATTCATTTAAAAGATCAATGTATTTTTTCTCTAATAATTGATCTGCATTTTGTAACATTCCTGTCGACCAAACAATATATTTTTCAGGAACAGAAACATTTAACGTATAATTAGAAAAATCATTGTAGAATTCTTGTCGTCCAGTAAACGGAATACGATTCCATCCTGCGAAATCATCATATACTGCGATATGTGGATAGAAATACGCACAGAAATACGTGGAAGAATCTATCACACCTTCTCTATCACCATTTGTAGAAATTTCATACGTCCAATCAAAATTAAAATTGATAGCTGCATGTGGCATTAGTGGCGTATCCAATAAAATTTCTTTAACAGTAATATTAAATTGTGGATCGATCCATTTTTTTTGAATTCCATTTATTGAAAACGATTTAATAGTAATCCCAGAGGTATAATAACTTGAATCATTTCCCTCATCTTTTGGTGCACTTGCAATATGTTGGTTTTGGAATAATCTTACCACAATACTTTTTAATGTATCAGGACTATTATTCGTATACACAATTTGTTCGTCACCTTTAATGATTCTTGATGGAGGTGTGGTTTCAATATTGATGATGTAACTAGCTTTATTCTGCCAATAATTTTTTCCAGGAGAACCATTTTGTGAACGTGTTTCATGATGATAAGCATCCTTTACATCACGTGGTATGTAAATAGTTTGAGCACCACCAGAATGAAATAAAAATACAATCAAAACAACTAATACAAATCTCATACTGTTTTTGTTTAAATAAAAATTAATGAATAGAATTTAAGGCATTGTATGCATTTACAATTCCTGCTGTTTTACAAAGTTTTTTCCACGATATTTTTACTTTATCATTTCCTGGTTGCGGAACAGTCTCGGTTGGTTTGTAAACTGTTTTAAGAATAATCCTTTTTACTTTTCGAGCACTTAAATCTGGATGATAAGAACGTATCATTGCAGCAACACCTGCAACAACGGGACATGCCATACTCGTTCCATTTTTCTTCCCATATTTCCCATCAAGTACTGTTGAATTAATGGCAACGCCAGGCGCAAAAACATCTACTTTTTTCTTTCCATAATTTGAGAATGGCCCGGGGTTTCCACTAGCAGCAACTGCTCCAACAACTATCCAATTTGACTTAGCACTTCCTTTTCCATTAGCGTAATCTGGATTTGGGTATCGTCGTCCAATACTATCAAGATTTAAGCTCTCATTTCCCGAAGCATGAATGAATAATACATCCTTACTTACTGCAAAACGAACAGCATTATCTACAGCATTCTTATCATAAGGAAATGATTTTCCAAAACTCATATTTATAATACTCGCTCCATTTTCAGCAGCATACCGAATTGCATTTGCAATGTCTTTATCACGTTCATCACCATCAGGAACAACCCTTAACACCATTATCGAAACACTATCTGCAACACCATCAACACCTAGATTATTATTTCTTACTGCACCAATAATTCCAGCAACATGAGTACCGTGACTCGCCTCTGGGCCCTCTACTTCATTGTTGCCATAATTTCGTTCTGAACTATCATCATAATGATCACCAACAATTTTTCGTGAATCATAATCCAAATTATAATTATAATTCAGTTGATTACTATAAAGTTTACAACGCGAGTCAATATTTTTTTTAACATCTTCAAAAGATAATCCTTTATCTATTGATTTAAAAAGTGATAATTTAAATTGTTGTAATAAGCTATCACTATCAGGAAAATTATTTATATCATCAGTGGTGATTTTTTTATCTTTATTTTGATCCTGCATTTTTTCCATCCAAGATTGTATCTCTTGTTGATCCTTTAATTTTTTTTCTATCTCAGCATATTTTTTAAGATATTCTTTCTTCGCCAATACATACCATTTATAATGTTCCTGATCTTGTTTTATGGCTTCTGCATTATTTTCAAAAACAGATTTATATTTTTTATAAATTCTAGTGATCTCTAAATTATCGTGTTCAACATCTTCTGTTTTACCACCAATAAAATCCCAACCATGAATGTCATCCACATATCCATTATGATCATCATCAATACCATTATTAGGAATCTCTTTTATATTAGTCCAAATATGTTCTATTAAATCTGGATGGTCCACCTCTACGCCTCCATCAATAACAGCAACAATTACTTTTCTTGATGGCTTTCCTTTCAAAATTGTTTCGTACGCTTTGTTGCTACTTACGCCCATCACTTTATCGGTGGTTAAGTCTAGGTTATACCAATTATCGGGTAGCTTTTGAGCCTTTAAGGATAGGGTATTTCCTATCATAAACAAGAATATCAATTTGATAATTACAGATCGCATCAGATGAATTTTATATCAACAATAATAAATAATTTTTTCCGTCACTTGATAAGTTATTTGACATAATACCAATTCGTAATATAAATTAGTCCAAAGAAGCGAAATAATTTTTTTAAAACGATTTAAAAAAATCGTTGCATAGCCATTGTCTACGAAACTATTTTTTTAGGAAGTTTTGGTGAGAAAGAACAAGTTTATTAGTCTAATTTAAATTAACTATTGGTAGAATATAGGCAAGTTTAGTTTTTTCATGATTCAACGAATGTTTGTATTGTTGAATGTCGACCTAAAACGGATAAAGATTTTAACGCCAACAGTAAGCTCAATAAGCAGAAAATTGCTCCCATCAAAAACGGTGCTCCTGGGAAATAAAATGGTGCTTTTGATCCTGTGAAATAAGCAAATAAATTCGTCATTAATGGAGGGCCAATAATCGATGTGATGCTTATTAAACTTGTTAATCCTCCTTGCAATTCTCCTTGCTCATTTGCAGGTACTTGATTAGATATAATACTCTGCAATGATGGTCCTGCAATTCCTCCTAAGCAATAAGGAATTAAGAATGCAAACATCATCCAACCTTGAGATGCAAAAGCAAATAGTAACAAGCCAATA
>JBBRAW010000016.1:0-43679 GCA_038206385.1 Bacteroidia bacterium
AAGATACCTTAAAACCAATTGGTGTAGCAGTTGTAATTGAAGCTCAACATTTATGTATGCAAATGCGAGGAATACAAAAACAAAATTCAGTTACGACAACTTCTGCATTCACTGGCGAATTTGAAAACGACCGAACAAGAGCAGAATTTATTAATCTCATCAAAGGATCCTTTCATTAATTGAAGTTCGTTTCAATACAACAAATCATTTCCAATTCATTAAAATAAAAAAGTATGAAAGCATATTTATTTCCCGGACAAGGTTCACAGTTTATCGGAATGGGAAAAGATCTTTATGATAATTCAGAATTAGCAAAAGAAATGTACCATCAAGCAGATTCAATCATTGGATTTCCGATTTCTGAATTAATGTTTGCGGGAACTGATGAAGATTTATTACAAACAAAAGTAACGCAGCCTTCGATATTTATTCATTCTGTTATCACTGCGAAAACAATGAAAGAAAATTTTCAACCTGATATGGTAGCAGGACATTCGCTTGGAGAATTTTCTGCACTAGTAGCGAATGGAACATTAAGTTTTGAAGATGGTTTGCGCTTGGTTATTGAACGTGCTAATGCGATGCAAGCTGCATGCGAAATGGTTTCAGGAACGATGGCAGCTGTATTGGCCCTCGATGATGCGAAGGTGGAAGAGATTTGTGAGAACATAAAAAATATTGTTGTTCCTGCGAACTATAACTGTCCAGGACAATTAGTTATTTCGGGATCAATTGAAGGTGTTACCGAGGCTTGCGAATTATTAAAAGCTGCTGGAGCCAAACGTGCAATGATTCTTAAAGTTGGTGGAGCTTTTCATAGTCCTCTCATGGAGCCTGCACGCGAACGATTAGCTGCTGCAATTGAAAACACAACTTTTCATCAACCAATTTGTCCGGTGTATCAAAATGTAACTGGATTACCTTATCGCAATTCGGATGAGATAAAGAAGAATTTGATTGCACAATTAACTGCTCCAGTTCGTTGGACTCAAACAATTGAGAACATGATTAACGATGGTGCAAAATCATTTACTGAAGTTGGTCCTGGTAAAGTATTGCAAGGGTTGGTGAAGAAAATTAATAAGGAAGCTGAAATATTAATTTGAAAATTTGTTGATTTGAAAATTTGCCGTTACCAATCCAGATAGTTTTAAGAATCTCATTTTAAAAATATTTTATTGATGCAATTGAATCCATTGAATGCTATTTCGCCTATAGATGGTCGCTATAGAGAGGTTTGTGAAGAGTTGGCTTTGTATTTCTCGGAAGAAGCTTTGATGCGATACCGTGTGCTTGTTGAAGTAGAATATTTTATTGAATTATGTGAACTGCCATTGCCGCAATTAAAGTCTGTAGATCATACTAAATTTCCAGCGTTAAGAAAACTTTATAATGATTTCAATCATGATGATGCGTTGCAAATAAAATCGATTGAGAAAGTTACCAATCATGATGTAAAGGCAATTGAATATTTCATAAAAGATAAATTTGATGCGTTAGGATTAACTGCTTATAAAGAATTTATTCATTTTGGATTGACTAGTCAGGATATAAATAATACTGCAATTCCACTTTCGATTCGTGAAGCAGTTTTACAAATATATTTACCATCTGTAAAAGCCATTGGTGATAAAATTGAAGAGTTAGCAAGAGCATGGTCGGAGATTCCAATGCTTGCACGAACGCATGGACAACCTGCCTCTCCAACAATTTTAGGTAAAGAAATTTTTATTTTTCGTCATCGGATTTTAACGCAATTGGAGTTGTTGAATGCGATTGCATATTCTGCAAAATTTGGTGGAGCCACAGGAAACTTTAACGCGCATGTTGTAGCTTATCCAACTATTAAGTGGATTGATTTCTCTGATAAATTTATTGAGCGATTAGGATTAAAGAGGTCACCTTACACAACACAAATTGAGCACTATGATAACATGGCGGCTTTATTTGATACGATAAAAAGAATCAATACCATACTTTTGGATTTGAGCAGAGATATGTGGACTTACATTTCGATGAATTATTTCACGCAAAGTGTTGTTGCGAATGAAGTAGGATCTTCCGCAATGCCACATAAAGTAAATCCAATTGATTTTGAAAATGCAGAAGGGAATTTAGGAATGGCAAATGCAATTTTAGAACATCTTGCTGCGAAACTTCCAATCTCACGATTACAACGTGACCTTACCGACTCAACCGTTTTAAGAAATGTTGGAGTACCATTTGCACATATTGCTATTGCTGCAAAATCACTTCTAAAAGGTTTGAATAAAGTTACTGTAAACAAAAGCGCAATCGAAGCAGATCTTGAAGATAACTGGGCTGTTGTTGCAGAAGGGATTCAAACAATTTTGCGACGAGAAGCATATCCAAATCCTTACGAAGCATTAAAGGAATTAACACGAACAGGAAGTAAAATTAATAAATCAACGATTAGTGATTTTATTGAAAAGCTTAATGTAAGTGAAGCGATAAAAGTGGAACTTCGTGCGATTACACCAACGTCGTATACTGGAGTACAAAAAAGCTTTTAAGATCTTATTCGATTCCTTTTGATCTTCCAAATATTCCATCAGGAATAATTCTTATGCAATAGCTATCGTGACGTAATTCGTAATTTTAAATTCTTAATTTATTTACTCCCATCCTGAAGCAAGAACATCAGCAATATGAACTGCTTTTAAAGGTTCGTTTTGTTTTTTTATTACTGCATCTAAATGCATCAAGCATTGATAATCGGTAGAGATAATTACAGTTGCGCCAGAATTTTTTACAGTTGTTAAAAACTCATTTGCCATTTGAACACTCAATGCTTCATTTCTGCGATCTAATCCACCTCCCATGCCGCAGCATGGTAATGTGTTATTCAATTCTATCATTTCCAATCCACGAATGTTAGAAAGCAAATGTCGAGGAGCTTCTTTGATACCTAATTCGTGAATTGCAGGACATGCATCTAGAAAAACAGCCTTCGCTTCATAACGTGCACCAATATCAGAAACGTTTAAAACGTTGACAAGAAAATCGGATAACTCATACATGTGCTTTTGGACAAGCTTGTATTCATTATGCAATGCAGAATTATGAAACAATGAAGGATACTGCGTTTTCACTGTTGCCACACACGCTGCTCCAGGACAAACAATATATCGTTCATCTTGAAATTCTTTAATGAGCTTCTCCCCTACTTCTTTACAGTGATCCCAATAGCCATCTTCAAAAGCGGGACGACCACAACATGTTTGCTCCGTATTGTAATTAACTCCACAGCTTAATTTCTCTAACACCTTCACCATATTTTGTGCAGTGCCTGGATAAAACTGATCTACATAACAAGGAATAAATATATCGACTATCAAGGTGTTTCGTTTTTAAAAGAATTAGTTAAGCAACAATTGGATTTGATGTGTTCAACTTTTGAATTCTCATCAGCAAAATTATACCAATTAAGAAGAATAATGCAAGCATCACAATTGAATCGCGCATACTCCCAGTAAATTCATTGATATAACCGAAGATAAATGTTCCCAATACTGTTCCCACTTTATCACATACATCATAAAAACTAAAGTAAGATGCGTGATCAATTGTTTCTGGTAATAATTTAGAATATGTTGATCGTGATAAAGCTTGAATTCCGCCCATCACTAATCCAACAACTGCTGCTAATCCAATAAACATTGTTTGTTCATCGACACCATATTTTTTATTGCAGAAAAATGCGGCGATACAAATGAATATCCAAATAACAATAGCAATTCCTAATGCACGAATATTTCCGAAGCGTTTTGATAAGCTACTAAAGAGATAAGCACCACCAATTGCAACAAACTGGATAATCAGAATTATCATAATCAGAATATCTGATTTCAACTTTAATTCACTTGTTCCAAAAAGTGTTGCCACATACATTACAGTTTGCGTTCCCATATTATAGAAGAAAAAACATGGAAGGAATCTTTTTAGCCGTGGTGTATCCTTTAATTCAATCCATACTTTTCGCAACTCGACATATCCTTTAGAAAAAATATTTCCTTCAGGTTTTCTGTTGTAAATATTATCTGGTAAATTATTAAAAGTAATTTGTGCGAATCCAAACCACCAAACTCCAACTAGTAAAAACGATAAACGCGTTGCATATCCGCTTTCGATATTTCCATACCATTGCGGGAATAGAATCATAGTTAAGCAAAAGATGAGTAACAATGAACTTCCAATATATCCTAATGCAAATCCTTTTGCGCTAACGCGATCTTGGTCTTTAGGTTCGGCAATTTCGGGTAAGAATGCATTATAGAATACAATACTTCCTGCGTAACCTATTGCTGCTAATCCAGAACCAAAAACACCAATCCATAAAGTATCCAAACTTGTAAAGAAGTACAACGATGAACATGAAATTGCGCCGAGTGTGCTAAAGAAAAACATGAATTTCTTTTTATGACCACCATAATCTGCCATTGAGGATAACATTGGCGATAACGCTGCAATAATTAGGAAAGCTAATGAGATGGAATATGTTTGCAATGAATCACTATTGAATGTTCGTCCGAGAAATTCCACATCGGAAGAATCACCTTTTTTAGTAATTGCATTAAAATAAATCGGGAATAATGCAGACGTAATCACTAATGAATATGCAGAATTTGCCCAGTCATATATCGCCCAGGAATTCACTAGTTTCTTATTCCCTTTTTCTATTTTTTCCATATCGCGAATGCCTAAAAATAAATAAAATTTAATCGCAAAATTAATTTCTCAATTAGTGGATCATAACAAAGGGATTTTAAGGCACCCAACTAATTGTTAAACGCAGACGAGTTTTGTCTTTAACAATATCGGCTGTAGTTGGATAAGGATAAGTTGCATAAACATAATCAGTGATATTGAAATTGACGAATCCCATGATCATTTTATTAGGAAAACTTGTACTGTCATAATCGAAAATTTCAATTTTTACAGCGCCATCTAAACTCGTTGTTGACAATGGCGGAATAATGCTAATATATCCGGTATCGGTATCGTACAAAACAACATTTGGTCGTAAAATAATTCCATTTGGAAATGTAATATCTGTAGTAAGATCAGGCTTATCATTTCCTGGATCCCAAGTTATATTTCCTGGTGCATAAGGTTCTGTTTCCAAAATCCGTATTGCATTAAGCTGAAATTTGCGATAAATAGTAACTGGAATTTTTCGTGTTTTAGTTCCTGTTCTATTGCCTTTAGTTGCAGAAATCGTGACATTAAAATTTCCATAACGTTGGTACAAATGGTTCACAGAAAATCCTGTTGCAGTTGTGCTATCACCAAAATCCCATGTAACAGCATCTGCGCTATCAGGAATATTAGCAGTAAAATGTGCTGTTCCAGGCAAACTAGCTACTCCCGAGTTACCAGATACTTTCATATCAACATACAGCGGACTAGGTGCTGCATCTTCGCTCTTTTTGCAAGACGAAATTACAACAACTAATGCAAAAATGTAAAGGAGTTTTTTCATGATTTGAAATTTTGGTAAAGGTAAAATGATAATTGGTTTTATTGAATAACTAAACATTTCTTTAATCATCAAATATATTATAAGAAAACGAAAGCCGATCTTTACGATCGGCTTCCATTATTTATTTAATGATTATGCACCAACTTGTGAACGAATAATATTCAATGCGCCACCCGCTTTAAACCATTCTATCTGATTTTCATTGTAGGTATGATTCACTTTAAATTCTTCACGACTACCATCACTATGATTCAATGCAATTGTTAATTGAACTCCAGGTGTAAAACTTGTTACGCCCAAAATTTCAATAGTATCATCTTCCTGAATTTTATTGTAATCTTCTTTGTTTGCAAATGTTAATGCAAGCATTCCTTGTTTCTTCAAATTCGTTTCATGAATACGAGCAAATGACTTTACAAGTATTGCACGAACACCTAAGAAACGTGGTTCCATTGCAGCATGTTCACGACTTGATCCTTCACCATAATTTTCATCACCAACAACGATTGATCCTACATGAGCAGCTTTGTATGCACGTTGAACAACAGGAACGGCATTGTAACTTCCATCGAGTTGATTTTTTACATTATCTGTTTTCTCGTTGAAAATATTTAGCGCACCAATCAACATATTATTGCTGATGTTATCTAAATGTCCGCGATATTTTAACCATGGTCCTGCCATTGAAATATGATCAGTTGTACATTTACCTTTTACTTTAATCAATAAACGTAAACCTTTCAAATCAATTCCTTCCCACGCAGCAAATGGATCTAATAATTGCAAACGATCAGAAGTTGGACTCACCTTGATTGTAACATTACTTCCATCAGCAGCTGGAGCTTGATATCCTGCATCTTCAACAGCGAAACCTTTAGGTGGCATTTCCAATCCGCTAGGCTCATCTAATTTCACTTTCTCGCCTTTTGCATTTGTTAAAGTATCTGTTAAAGGATTAAAAGTTAAATCACCAGCGATAGCAAGTGCGGTAACTATTTCGGGAGAAGCAACAAATGCATGTGTATTCGGATTTCCATCATTACGTTTCGCGAAGTTGCGGTTAAAAGAAGTGATGATAGAATTTTTACGAGTAGGATCAGAAGTATGACGCGCCCATTGTCCAATGCATGGTCCGCAAGCATTAGCAAGCACCATTCCGCCCATGTCTTCAAATATTTTTAAGAAGCCATCACGCTCAACGGTGTAGCGTACTAACTCAGAGCCTGGAGTAATTGTAAATTCACTCTTTGCTTTCAACCCTTTATCAACAGCTTGTTTTGCGATAGAAGCAGCACGAGAAATATCTTCGTAAGATGAATTTGTACATGAACCAATCAAACCAACTTCTAACTGAGCAGGCCATCCGTTTTCTTTAACTGCAGCAGCAAATTTACTTATCGGCCAAGCTAAATCTGGAGTAAAAGGTCCGTTGATATGTGGCTCCAATTCATCTAAATTTATTTCAACAACTTGATCAAAATATTTCGAAGGGTTTGCATACACATCATCATCCGCACGCAGTGACGAGCGAACGCCATCTGCTAAATCAGCAACAGCGGTACGACTAGTTCCACGTAAGTACTCACCCATTTTATCATCGTAACCGAAGATAGAAGTAGTAGCGCCGATTTCAGCACCCATGTTACAGATGGTACCTTTACCAGTACACGAAAGGCTATCAGCACCCTCACCAAAATATTCAACAATTGCATCGGTACCTCCTTTTACAGTGAGGATACCTGCAACTTTAAGGATAATATCTTTTGCAGATGTCCAGCCATTGAGTTTGCCTGTAAGTTTCACACCGATAACACGAGGAAATTTTAACTCCCAAACCAGACCAGCCATCACATCACAAGCATCGGCACCACCAACACCGATAGCCACCATACCTAAACCCCCAGCATTCACAGTGTGACTATCAGTTCCGATCATCAATCCACCAGGAAAAGCGTAATTTTCGAGGATCACTTGATGGATAATTCCAGCTCCTGGTTTCCAAAAACCGATACCGTATTTGTTCGAAACAGAAGATAGAAAATCGAATACTTCTTTATTTTTATCTAGTGCTTTCGCAAGATCTGCGGTTGCGCCTGTTTCAGCCTGGATAAGGTGATCGCAATGCACAGTACTTGGAACAGCAACTTTCGGACGACCAGCCTGCATAAATTGGAGGAGCGCCATTTGAGCGGTAGCATCTTGCATTGCGACACGATCAGGATTGAAGTCTACGTAGCTTTTCCCGCGCTCAAAAGAAGTTCCTGGGATTGCCTCACTAAGGTGGGAATACAGGATTTTTTCTGTTAACGTCATAGGACGATTTAGCAGCTTGCGTGCATTTTCAATTTTTGCCGGCATATTTGCATATACCTGACGGATCATGTCGAGATCGAATACCATTTTTTAATGCGGATTTTTAATATTAAAGTTGAACTAATTACTCTACTGTTTTCAGGTTGCAAAGATAAGAAAAGCGAGGGGAAAAGAAGCAAAATGCGCGAGAAATTATAGTGTAAATCACATTCTTAATATAGGTTTAAAATAACACGCAAAAGGTTTGAGAATACGAAATAGAAGAATTACCTTCACCGAGTACGCGCTTATTAAATTTAATATAATTTATTTTTATGAGAAGAAAATTTACAAATTTTTAAATGCATCTATAATCTGTTTATTTTTTTCTTTTGCAGGATCGATGACAATTTGTTTTGGTCAAATTAAATTGGAATGGTATATTAGACCTGATATGAAAAGTGTTCAGGGATATAACGTTTTCAATAATTGTCATCTATTAAAACAGAAGGAAATAATAGTTAATGGAGATTTAGGAGGCCGCTTTTCTTTTAATTCGATTTTTGATACAACAAGCGCAAGTCCCTTTTTAGCTGAATTTGATGCAACTTATAATTTAAAACTACTTAAGCGATTCAATTATAGTACGGGTTCAGATACAATTATAGAATCCGAAGTTGATACTAATGATAATTTTTATGGCAATATTTTCTATCCAAGTGGAAATTGGAACTTTGATAATTCTAGCATACAGAATTTTAATTATACAACTTCAGATGGGATTTTTATAGCTTATGATAAAAATTTTAATATAGTAAATCATATTGATTTTATAAATACTTCCTGTTATTGGCTTGGCTTTTATAATGGAATAAATCCAATGGTCAAAACACAATTTAATAATGACAGCATTCATATTAAAATCTATTCTGCTTATTTCACATATTTAATAAGAGAGAAAAGTTTTCCAAATTCGTGGACAATAAAACATTTCCGGGAAACAAGTGATAAAAATTTTATCATGGACAGGCAAAGTGGTCTAGCTATTTATGACACATTATTGCAATTAAAAAATTCTATTTCTTTAAATGGAAATGTTTTATGGTATTCATCCTATTTGAGTAATCATTGCTATTTAAATGGAAGTTATAGCGGTACTCAATATTTAGTGAATGGAAATAATTTATCAGCAATGCAGGCAAGTGACAATCATTTTATTGCATGCTTAGATAATAACCTAAATTTGAAATGGGTTAAAACTTATTATATTCAAAATTATTACGATGGCTTATATCCAATTCAAAGAGACAACCATGTATCCGTTGGAACGCCTCCTGTTTTTGCTATGTATGGATGATGTGCACTAGCAAGTACAAATTTTAATTTTGATTTATCAAAATATCCTAGTGCCATTTATCAGATTGACTCAACAGGCAATATTGACAATTTAGGTAGTAACCAATCCGGTTTAAATTCAATTGGTATTGCTTCAATATTAGATGATAATACTCTAATCGCAAATGGCCAAATGAATAATACCTATTTGAATATTTCTTTTGATGAAATACCTTGGGTTAAAACAAATTTTAATATTTCAAATGATGCTGGAAGCCATTTCGCTTTATATAAATTTAAAGAAGTAAAAAAACATAGAATTGAAGGTAAGCTTATTGGAGATCTTAATCAAAATGCAATTTTCGACTCAACGGATTTCCCAATTCCTTATCGCACAATCATGAATTTAATCGATTCCACATACACACTCTCTGATATAAATGGAAATTATTCAATAGTTGCAGATTCTGGGCTATATAAAGTCAAAACAACATTTATAACAAATTACTTTGGAAGCACTCCTTCATATTATAGTTCAATTATTCCTGCTTCTTTAGCTGCAGATATAGGAAAAAACTTTTTCTTTTTTCCTGAAAACCAATTCACTGATTTAAACGCGCAAATTAATACGCCTTTAAATTCAAGAGTACAATCTCCATTAGCTATTTATCTATCCGTAACAAATAATGGAACAGTTCCTTCTCTTGCTCATTGCAAATTTTCATGCAATTCGTCAGCCTGGAATTTTGTCAACTCTTCATATCCTGCGGCAATTTTCAACACAGATTCACTAACCTGGAATTTTCCTCTAGTTAATCCTTTTCAAACAATAACCATTGAGCTAATCATTGAGCCAAACGCTTCACTGAATATCGGAGATAGTTTAAATTTTTATTTTAATGTTAGTCCTTCTCCCAATATTGATTTTAATCTAGCAGATAACCGCGATTCTCAAGTCACCTATATTACAGGAAGCTTTGATCCAAATTATAAAAAATCAAACAAACCTGATTATATAGATATCTCAACTGTTGATTCTAGTTTTGAATTTAATTATTCTATTAATTTTCAAAACACAGGAAATGATACTGCATATAAAGTTATTTTAATAGATACGTTAGATGCTAATTTAGATTTATTGACATTACGTGATTTCAAAAGTTCGCATGATTTTACTTCACAGTTGCTTTACAATAAAATTTTGAAAATTACTTTTGACAATATAATGCTTCCGGATTCCGCAGCTAATTTTGCAGCTAGTAATGGATTCTTTTCTTATAAAATTAAACCGAAGAAACCAATTGTATTGCAAGAAAATATCCTGAATCGTGCAAGTATTTTCTTTGATTACAATAAACCTGTTTTAACAAACTATACTTCCACTCAGATTATAAATAACGTTGGGATTAAAGAAATAAGTTCAGGTCTAAACTTTAATCTTTACCCAAATCCTGCAAACGATTTTATAACACTGGAATTAAATAATATAAATCAACATTATCAATATTACATCTCCGATCAAATAGGAAAAAGAATTAGTTCGGTTACTTCAATCAAAGATTATAAAACGAAAATTAATGTTTCACTATTGCACCAAGGAATGTATTTTATCACTTTACTTACTACTGATGGGAATAAAGTGACTAAGAAATTTGTGAAGTATTGAAAATTATATGAATTTGATATTAAACAATTAATATAACATCACAAGAATTTAAAATAAATAAAATCACGACAAGTAATTAATCTTGTCGTGATTTTTACAACCTCAACCATTGGATAAGAGATATTTATTTTTCTAGAATTTTATTCCAACCAAAATTTTCACACAGATGTTTAATTCTGCATTCAACATTCTAAATTATTTTCCAGGTGCTTTGTTTTCAAAATTCGCTTTGATAAATGCAATCGCTTTTAGATGCGCATCGTTTGCCGAAACTTTATCGTATTTGGGATTGCTTGGATTTGCAAAAGCGTGATCAGCTTCGTATTTATAAACAGTTAAAGACTTATTTAATTCCTTCATCTGGATATCGAACTTGGCAACAACTTCTTTATTGATCCATTGGTCCTTATTCGCAAAAATTCCCAATACAGGCGCTTGTAATTTTGAAAGTTTGTCTTTGTCGGTTTCAGGCATTCCGTAGTATATAACACATCCCACACACTGCGGACCAGCCATTAATGCAGCTTGCATACTCCAGCCTCCGCCAAAACACCATCCAATAGTTTGAAGCTTACCGAACTTTCCAGAATAATCAATAGCCGCACTTATAATTGCACGTGCGCGATCCTCTTTCATCCCTTTCATAAATTTCGCCGCATCTTCTGGCGATGAAGCAACGTTTCCATCGTATAAATCCAAAGCTATTACAGTGTATCCCGTTTCAGTATGCACTCTTTCTGCTTCTCGCTTTATATAATCATTCAATCCCCACCACTCGTGAAACATTAAAATCACCTTCCCTAGACTTGCACCAGATTTAACTTCAAAGACCTTCGCTTCCTTTCCATCAGGGCACTTTATACTAACCATTTTACCAATGGTAGGAACGTAATCTAATGGTTCAGGAGCCAAATGAGAGGCCACAAAAATTGGGTCGTTACTCAAATTTGCAAATGCAGTTGATGATGATTTAGAACAACAAGAGTGCTGTGCATAAGCTTGAACGCTCAGGAAGAAACTGATTAACAGAATAATTTTTTTCATGATGAATAATTTTTTCAAATGTATTTTCTTTTTTTTGTTTTAACTATGAATCCTAACAGATTTCAGCACGAAAAGTTAAAAGCAAAATTTCCTGACCACAACGTTTGGAATTTATAAAAATATTTGTGAGGCGAAAACTCTAAAACTGCAAATTACCTGCAATAATTCAATCATTCAGCGTTTGGAGTAAATTTTTAGTGATTTTTCCTTAATTTCGGCTACCTTTTACACACAAAACAAAAATTATGAATTACTGGCTTATCAAGTCAGAGCCTTTCAAATACTCGTGGGATCAATTTGAAAAGGATGGCGTTGCGCACTGGGATGGTGTTCGCAATTACGCTGCTCGAAATAATCTTCGCTCAATGAAAAAAGGCGATTTAGTATTATTTTATCATAGTAACGAAGGTCTTGAAATTGTTGGTATTGCCAAAGTAAGTAAAGAGCATTATCAAGATCCAACAACTGATAATGCTAATTGGCTTGCTGTAGATTTTAAGCCTTTCAAAAGATTAAAAAATTCAGTTACACTTAGTGAAGTTAAAGCCGACAAACAACTTTCCGAAATTCAACTAGTAAAATTAAGTAGACTATCTGTTGCTGTAATTAAACCTGAGGAGTTTGATAGAATACTCGAACTAAGTTCAAAAAAACATTGATTACAAATTATCATCTTGATTATTATTGACGAAATATTTTATGCATAAACCATTACTATTTATTATTATTTCTCTTTCTATTTCATTTTCGCTTTATTCACAGACTCCACTTACAACTGGAAGTGTTCATGGATTTGTTTATGAAAAAGAGTCGGGTGAACCAGCAGTATTTACAACCGTTTATTTAAAAGGAACAAAGTTTGGAACATCGTCAGATGTAAATGGGTTTTACACTATCTCTAGAATTCCTCCAGGCACTTATTTGTTAAGTGTTACTACTGTTGGATATGACACATTACAATCAGAAATTGTAATTAATGCGGATCAGGTTCTTAGTAAACAAGTATATCTTAAAAAGTCCATTATTAATTTAAAAACAATTGAAATTTCTGCAGAGAAAGATGCTCAAAGAAGTGAAGTAAGAACATCTGTTACTAAAATTACACCTAAGGATATTAAATCAGTTCCTGCAATTGGTGGCGAACCGGATCTTGCGCAATATTTACAAGTTTTACCTGGAGTAGTTTTTAGTGGAGATCAAGGAGGGCAACTTTATATTAGAGGTGGAACACCAGTAATGAATAAAGTTTTATTGGATGGAATGATCATTTATAATCCTTTTCATTCAATAGGATTATTTTCTGTTTTTGATACGGATGTAATTCGTAATGCCGATGTTTATACTGGAGGATTTAGTGCAGAATATGGAGATCGTATTGGATCGGTAATGGATATTACTACGCGTGATGGAAACAAAAAACGCTATTCAGGAAAAATTTCAGCAAGTACTTTTGATGCAAAAGTTTTGCTAGAAGGCCCAATTATTAAGCAAAAATCAGAAGGTAAAGGAAGCTCTTCTTTCGTTGTATCTTATAAAAATTCTTATCTTGATCAGTCATCAAAAACGCTGTATAAAAATGCAAGTCAAGATGGATTGCCCTATAGTTTTAAAGATCTTTATGGAAAAATTTCTTTTAATGGTCAGAATGGTAGTAAGCTAAATTTATTTGGCTTTAACTTTAAAGATGATGCAAATTATCGCAACATTGCAAAGATAGATTGGTTATCAAAGGGCTTCGGAGCAAACTTTATTCTTGTACCAGGAGGATCATCAACATTGATTGATGGTGTATTTGCTTTTTCACAATATTCGATCTCACAGAAGGAAGCGAATGATGCACCACGTACAAGTGATGTGAATGGATTTAACATGGATATGAATTTTACGAATTTCATTAACCGCGATGAATTTAAATATGGATTTGAAGTAGAAGGATTTAGTACAGCTTATGCTGCTTCTACAATTACTGGCTTGAAGAATGAACAGATTGAAAACACAACAGAGTTTGGCGCATTTTTCAAGTATAGAATTACTAGAGATAAAATTGTTATTGACCCCAGTTTACGTTTACAATATTATGCATCACTCGCTGAATTTTCTCCTGAACCTCGCTTAGGTATTAAGTGGAATGTAAATGATAAATTACGATTTAAATTTGGCGCTGGAATGTATTCGCAAAATTTAATTGCGACGAGTTCAGATCGCGATGTTGTAAATTTATTTTATGGATTTATTTCAGGACCTGATGAATTACCTAAAGAATTTAATGGAAAATCTGTTAACTCGAAACTTCAAAAGGCAAGAGATATAGTTATTGGTACAGAAATAGATTTATTACCACACCTCGACTTAAATGTTGAGGCTTATTATAAAAAATTCACGCAACTAACGAATATAAATCGAGATAAAATTTATCCAGATAATGGTGAATACGATAATCAACCTGACTACCTTGTTAAATCATATATAGTAGAAACAGGTGATGCAAAAGGTGCTGATTTTGTATTGAAATATGAATTGAAGAGGATTTATTTCTGGGCGGTATATTCACTTGGATATGTGAATCGCTATGATGGAATCAGAACGTATACTCCACATTTCGACCGACGACACAATATAAATTTAGTTGGTTCATACACGTTAGGGAAAAAATTGGATTGGGTTATAAATGCGAGATGGAATTACGGGTCTGGATTTCCTTTTACTAAAACTGCTGGATTTTACGAGTACCTTAATTTTGCTAACGGATTATATACAAATGTATCACAAGATAATGGCTATTTAGGTATTGCGTATGGTGATTTGAACCAAGGACGATTACCAGATTACCACAGACTCGATATCAGTTTGAAAAAGACATTCGCCGTCGGCAAGAATTCGAATTTTGAAATCAATGCCAGTATTATCAATGTGTATAATCGACAAAATATTTTCTATTTCGATAGAGTGCGCTTTAAACGAGTAAACCAATTACCAACAATTTATTCTATCGGCGTAAATTTAACTTTCTAATACACCGTTTATTGAAGTACCTTATTTATTTTAACATTCTTCAATAAAATGATCGATACAAATACGGCTGCTCGCCCTACACAACAATTTTATTGGCTAAGTGTATTGCTATTTCTAAGCATAGCCCTTTTAGCTTGTAGGTTATTTGGTTTTAATGGACTTTATGGTCAGGATAGCCATGAATATCTAAGGTATGCGAAGGCAATAAAACTTTATCTTAATGGTGGTTCAGATGCTGGAAATTTTTTCTGGCCTGTTGTTTATCCATTTGTTGGTGCATTACTTTCATTTATAGTTCCAATAAAAATTAGCTTACAAGTGGTCAGTATTTTTTCTGCTGCTGTATGCTATGTTTATTTCGGTAAATCACTAAATCTATTGTATCCAGAAGGAACACAACGACAACGATTTGCATTTATTTGTTTATTATGCTCACCATTTTTTTTACGCGCTTCGATTCTTGCTATGTCGGATATGCTCTGTTGCGCAATACTTTCTGCTTTTTATTTTCACATTATAAAAGCGGAAAAGTATCATAATAAAAATGCACTTATCATTGCAGTGATACTTGCTATACTCGTTATTCAAGTACGATATGCTTCGATAATTTTATTACTTCCGATCATTCCAATACTTATTAAAAACATACGCAAACATCACGAAATTTCTTTGACTATTTTAGCTGCAATTATACTATCCTTGTCTCCATCTTTTTTTCTTCGACCAGAAATTAATACTGGATTTTTGCATCATCCATGGTTGACAAATTGGTCGCCAATGAATTTATTTAAACAAGATTTCAATAATTTAGATAGTACCTTACATTACACTTTTCCCAATGTTGTATATGTTTTAGCACTCTTTGTGCATCCTGGATTCTGCTTCTTTCTACCTATAATGTGTTACTATTTGAGGAAAAAAATACCCGACATCTCTCCTTGGTGGTATGCAAGTATTCTAGTTTATTTAATATTTCTTGGAGGAATTCCATTTCAAAATCTACGCTTTTTATTACTCGTATTTCCATTGATTCTTCTCATTATCTATCCTGGATTTGAACTGGCATTTTATCATTTAAAAAACAGGTCGGCACGGTTGTTTCTTTTAATAGGAATCTTCATTATTCAAGCAGGATTTGCTTATCGTGCAATTCGACCGTTCTATCGCTTCCAGCATGAAGAGATATCTATTTCTAAAACACTTAATGAATTACCAACCTCAACAGTTTATACTTTTGCAATAGATGGTGCATTGAGAAGCTATGAAGTAAAACATGAAATAATAAATATATGGTCGATGAAAGATGCGCCATTAACGAGTGGTAGTTTATTTTTATATAACCCGACAAGGTTTAAGGGTCAATTCAGAAATACACCACCAGGAATAATATACACAAATTTAATTCAACAAAATAAGTTGAACTATATAAAACCATTACAAAATGGATGGCAACTATACAAAATCAAATAAACATTTAGTACTAATTACACCTGGATTTCCAGATAATGAATCAGATGCGAACTGTTTGCCATGGCTTACAGGATACATTCTCGCTCTCGCTAATGATATTGGCAATGAAAATATAACTGTTTTATCTTTGCAACATCCTTTTAAAGAAGGTTGGTATTCATGGAATAAAATTAAAGTATATAGTGCTGGTGGGCAAAACAAAAAAGGAATTTACAGATTTTTTACATTTAGAAAAATAAAAACTGCATTTCAAAAAATAAGAAAACAACATCCTGATATTGTAATTCATAGTTGCTGGTTAACTGCTACTGCTTATATCGGAAATCAATTTTCAAGCAAATATGGTTATCCACATATTGCGAGTATATTCGGACAAGACGCATTACCAAGTAATAATTATTTATCCTTACTTAATAATACATCAACAAAAATAATTGCTAACTCAGCTTTCTCTGCGAATATTTATTCATCAAGTACAGGAAAAAAAGCAGATGCAGCCATTACGATTGGAATAAATCCAAATGTGTATAAGCCATCAAAACCAACTGAAACGCAATATGATTTAGTTAGTGTTGGAAATTTATATGAATTAAAACAATATCATATTATCGTACGACTTGTAGAGCAATTAAAAATTAAATTCCCTAAACTAAATGCGGCCATAGCTGGTGATGGTCCAGATAAAGAGGCGCTACAATTAATGATTGATGAAAAAGGTTTGAATTCAAGTATACATTTAGTTGGAGCAATTCCTAATCCAGAAATTTTAAACTTCATTCGCAAAGGAAAAGTTTTTATACATCCTAGTCGTTATGAGGCATCATCACATGCAATGCTGGAAGCGAATTATGCTGGTTTACCTGTAGTATGTTCCAAGGTAGGATACTATCCAACTTCTGGTTATGTTTTTCAATGCGATGGATATTCTGCAATGCATGATAAAATTGTAGCTTTGCTGAGTACAAGACTTCGCCTCCCTCCTGCTGAAGTTCCAATGATTGATGAAACTATCCGCCGTTACAGAGAACTTTACCAATTCTAAATATAAAGAACGACTAAAGAATATTCTTCTTAATGGAATTAATGCTGGGATAACACCTATTTTTAGTTTATTAATTTCATTAGTAGTTGTTCGTAATTATGGACCATTATTATGGGGTGATTTTGTACAAATTCTTTTATGGTTAAATATTGGAGCTCATTTAGCCGCATTTGGTTCAAAAGAATTTTTATTGAGAAAATTTAGTTACGACCCATCAGAGTCTTCTACACTTTTAAAATCTTCTATTGAGGCGCGATTACCTCTCGTCATTGCGATTGTATTAGGATTCATAGCACTCCCCTACTTTGGATTGATCCGTTCATCATGGATGTTCTTATGGCTTTTCTTTAGATTTATTTATCAATCCTACGATGTAATAATTATTTGGAGAAAAAAATTTGAATTAAGTATCCTTGTTGAAGCCAGCATTGGTTTAGTATTATTAATCGTATTAAAATTTTGGCAAGGAAATATGTCATCCTTAAATTTAATTCAATGTTTTGCTCTTGCAGAAATAGCAAAAGCACTATTCATGATAGCACTAAATTATCAAGAATATCTTCCTTCATTTAAAATAGTTTTCGACATTACACAATTAAAAGAGTCGTCATTATTTTTTTTAATAGGCTTTGCAGGATTACTACACTCAAGAGTTGATCAATTATTAGCAACGCATTTTTTGTCTTCTTCAAGTCTTGCATTTTATCAAATTTTAATGAGCATGTTATTGTTATGTCAGTCGATTGCTCATTTTATTCTTCAGCCATTCGTAAAAAATTTATATCGCTTAAGCGAAGAAAGTATTAATAAAATTGCATTACAATTGTTATTGATTGGAGGATTATTATCTCCAATCTTAGTAGTAACAACAGGTTTTATCCTCAACTATTTTTATCATTTTGAAATTACAGGACAAATCATCATTTCAGGATTTATTTTCATTGTGCCATTTTTCTATAGCTTGGCATACATTTATAGTTTATACAAAATGAAAGTAGAAAAACAAGTTTTATGGGTAAACTTTGCTGTGATAATTTTAAATATAGTTGTCCTTCCATTTGTATTTCCAATGTATGGAATTAATGGAGCAATTATTTTCGCAGCTTCACTTCAAGTGATTCAGGCAATTGTATTTCGAGTATTGGCAAAACGAGCATTCTAAATCGTTTTGATAAAAAATTACATTGCCTCTTAAAACTAATTTATAGTATGAATTGGTATTATGCAAAAACATCCATGCAAGAATTTTCTTACATGGATGCAGGCTATTTTATTTTTGATTATCGAATTGTAACCATCTCACGATATTTTGGGAGCGGCCATGACTCATCATCGACAATTAATTCTAGTTTATCTACGTTGTAACGGATGATTTCGAAATACGTTTTCACTTTGTCACAATAAGCGATGGCGCGTGAACGCAGATTCTCAATTGAATTTGCTTTTTTACGGACATCTAACATTGAATCAACATTTGCTTTTATGATAACAATATGGGCAGAAATTTCTTTGATAATTTCCACTTGTGCTGCATACGTTTCCTTAGCTAATCCTATTTCTTTCATCCCACGAACATTATCAATAAGTAAAGTTTGATATTTAATTGCAGCAGGCAGAATATGATTGATTGCAACTGATCCCATTACTCGTGATTCAATTTGAATTTTCTTGATATACGTTTCAAGCATGATCTCATGACGTGCTTCTAATTCACGGTGAGTGAAAATATTATTTCGCTCGAACAAACTCATTGTTTCTTTACTTAAAAAAGCATCCAATGCAACAGGTGTTGTTGTTACATTACTTAATCCTCGCTTCTTAGCTTCTTTCTTCCACTCTTCACCATAACCATTTCCTTCGAAACGAATTGCTTTTGATTCAACAATATATTTACGAAGTATTTTTAATATTGCTTCATCTGTTTTTGTTCCCTTCTTCGTCATACTTTCTACTTCAGTATGAAACGTCTTTAATTGATCCGCAACAATTGTATTTAAAATTGTCATTGGATGTCCGCAGTTTGCAGAGGAACCAACAGCACGAAATTCAAATTTATTTCCAGTAAAGGCAAAAGGAGAAGTACGATTACGATCTGTATTATCTAAAAGTATTTCGGGAATTTTTCCGATGTTCAACTTCAGCGCAGTCTTTTCTTCAGGTGTCATCTTTTTATCTTTTACAGATTTTTCGATTTCATCCAAAACGGCATTTAATTGCCCGCCAAGAAATATTGACATGATAGCTGGAGGTGCTTCATTAGCTCCTAAACGATGATCATTACTAGCAGAGGCAATTCCAGCACGCATCAAATCAGCATGATCATGAACTGCTTTAATAATATTGATAAACATTGTTAAGAACAACAAATTACTTTTCGGAGAATTTCCAGGAGACAATAAATTCTTTCCAGTGTCGGTTGACATACTCCAATTGTTATGTTTACCAGATCCATTCATGCCTGCATAAGGCTTTTCGTGTAACAACACTTTAAAATGATGTTTGCGAGCTATCTTATCCATCAAATCCATTAACAAAGAATTGTGATCGACTGCTAAATTAATGTCTTCAAAAATTGGTGCGCACTCAAATTGTGAAGGTGCAACTTCATTATGACGCGTTTTTAAAGGAATACCTAATTTCCATGATTCTATTTCGAGATCGACCATGAATCCATAAACACGAGCCGGTATTGAACCAAAATAATGATCGTCTAACTGTTGTGATTTTGCTGCATTTGCTCCGAACAATGTACGACCCGTCATTTCTAAATCAGGACGTGCATTAAACAAATCAATATCTACAAGAAAATACTCTTGTTCAATGCCTAGTGTTGACCAAACATGCGTTACATTCTTATCAAAATATTGGCAAACAGGAATTGCTGCTTGATTTAATGCTGAAAGTGCTTTTAATAATGGCGCTTTAAAATCTAATGTTTCACCAGTGTAAGAAACAAAAATTGTTGGGATACATAATGTTTTTCCACCAGGACCTTCCATCACGAAAGCGGGAGAACTTGGATCCCAAGCAGTATAACCTCGTGCTTCAAACGTATTACGAATTCCACCATTTGGAAACGAAGAAGCATCAGGTTCTTGTTGTACTAATGCACTTGAACTAAATGATTCCATCGGTCGCTGCTCATCACTTAACTCAAAAAAGGCATCATGCTTTTCGGCAGTAGAACCTGTGAGTGGTTGAAACCAATGTGTATAATGTGTAGCGCCCAAACTTATCGCCCAAGTTTTCATTGAAGTAGCTACTAACTCCGCAACTTTACGATCAATCCGTTGACCAGTTGAAGTTGCTTCTTGTACTTGTTTAAATACATCTTTTGAAAGATACTTGTGCATCTTTTCTTTATCAAATACATTAGTTGCAAAATAATCCGAAACCTTGTTGGAAGGAGGAATTACTGAAATTGGAGTGCGGTTAATGCTACTTTCAAGCGCTTTAAAACGAAGAATGGCCATTGTATTAGCTTTAGATTTTTATAAGATATTTTTTACGTCGATGATTCCGAATTGTTTCACGAATCACACTTTTTTTCAATTCGACGACAAATATATGTTCGATTTTACTGAAATTTTAATAAAAAGTGATCTTTTTTTATAAAATCAATTTTTATTTAGGGGGTAATGTATAAAAAATAGCAAATTTTTGAGCACCCCCCCCCTTTTTTATCTTACTTCTCAAAAAAAAATTGGATTTGGGCGTTAGGAATTTAAATGATTTTTAAAAAAGTAATGCTTACATCTTTCCATAGACAAATCATTAAAATTCATTTGATAAAAATATGGGAAGATAAAAGTGTACAAAAAAGTGAAAAACTATTTATCATCTACCCTCTTTAATTTAAGCCCTTTAATCGGACTAACTACAAGCGGAATTTTTTCAACAGTAACAGAGCTAGTATCTAAGCCGAAAGCTCGTTCTTCGGGAAGTGATACTTTTTTTATCATAAAATAAATATCCATGATGATTTTTTGTATCCATGGTAATTCATTGTCAAGACTTAAAAATTTCTCCATTACAACAAAACGAAAATCGCCAACAAGATTACGCTTTTGCAAAGAAGGGTATCTGCTAATAATATTTACTTCTTTATTTTGAACCATATCAATAACAACTTGACGAAACATTAAATTTACGCGTGGATCGACACGAAATCCTATTCGAAAATCAATACGTATAACTTTATCGTGCATTAACTCATTCACTTTATACTCTAACGTATATGGTTCATCTAATACATCAACATGAACGAACCAATATAAATCGGCACGTTTGGGTTGCTTATTTAAAACGGAAAGAATAATTTTTTCTTCGATCTCATTGATATTATTTGCGCTTGTTAAGTACACTAAATGCGTTGCATATTTGGGAATAGACTCATCTTCACTTAACGCTTTAATGAGTGGAAGCTGATCATCAATAACAATAAATTCTACGAGTCGATTTCGGATTTTTCGAGCATAATATAACACGAGCATTACTATAATTAAAACAGAAGCAACGGCAAGTGTAACCCATCCGCCATGTTTAAATTTATCGAGATTTGCAATAAGAAAAGCTGATTCTATAAAAGCATAAATTATAAAAACTGCTATTGGAATTATGATTGGAAAATTCTTCAGGTATAGATAATAAGTCAATAACAAAGTTGTCATCAACATGGTTAAGATGATTGCTAAACCATACGCTGCTTCCATACCTGATGATTGTTGAAAATACAACACAACACCTACACATCCAAAATATAATATCCAATTGATGGAAGGAATGTATAACTGTCCTCGTAATTCAGATGGATATACCACTTTAACTTTTGGCCAAAAGTTTAAACGTATCGCTTCGTTTATCAAAGTAAAAGAACCGCTTATTAATGCTTGACTAGCGATAATTGCTGCTGCAGTTGCAATTCCAATTCCAATTGGCAAAAACCATTCTGGCATTAATTCAAAAAAGGGATTTCTTCCTCCTAACATTTGTCCTTCGTGATTAATTAACCACGAACCTTGTCCGAAATAATTTAATACTAAGCAGGTCTTAACAAAAATCCAGCTTACACGTATATTTTGCCTACCACAATGACCAAGATCGCTATACAATGCTTCAGCCCCAGTAGTGCACAGAAATACTGCGCCTAATATCCAAAATCCGCCAGGGTAATTTACAAGTAATTGATAAGCATAATAAGGATTTAATGCGGCAAGAATAAGTTCATTGCTTAATAAGTTTTTTAATCCAAGTACCCCAAGCATACTGAACCATATCATCATCATTGGACCAAAAAACTTCCCTACGAAATTAGAACCGAATCGTTGTATGACGAATAGCGCAGTTATAATTCCTATAACGATTGGTATAACGGGGAAATCAGGGCGAATACTATGCAACCCTTCGACAGCTGATGAGACTGAAATTGGTGGTGTAATAATTCCATCTGCCATGAGCGTACTACCACCAATTATAGCTGGAAAAACTAACCACTTCGTTTTTTTTCGACGGACAAGCGCATAAAGTGAAAATATTCCTCCTTCTCCTTTGTTATCTGCACGAAGCGTAAGAATAACATATTTGATGGTTGTTTGAAGTGTTAGTGTCCAGAAAATACAGGAAATACCACCTATTACTAATGTTTCATTAATTGACGTTAGGCCAACTATTGCCTTCATTACATAAAGTGGAGAAGTACCAATGTCTCCATAGATAATTCCAAGTGTAACGAGTAATCCGGCGGCTGTGACGCGTTCCAGAGATTGATGCTTCTGCACGATAAAGAATTTCGAGGCTAAAGTATAAATAACAGGTAGAAATAAGAGGGAATATGTAATAATGAAATAAAAAAAATCATTAATAAGAATGATATGGACTGAATTTGGGTCATGATGCGGAGAATAATTTGCTTAATCTCCGCATATAATAAGTTGAATAAATTGTTAATTTGGGAAAAGAATCATATATTTGCTGCTAATAATGCGGAGAATATGTATATTCATCAACGAAAAGATTGGCCAAATTTTATATGGGAAGAGGGCAAATTGCTTAAACTTCTAACTAAGATTACCAAGAAACAGGGAAGGCTAATTGGAAGAATGGAAAGCATAGGATTCCAATTACAATCGGAAGCTGTATTGCGCTCAATAACGCTTGAGGTATTAAAATCCAATGAAATAGAAGGTGAATTATTAAATCCAGAGCAAGTTAGATCGTCAGTAGCACGGCGGCTTGGTTTAGATATAGCAGGTTTAATTCCTTCAGATAGGTACGTTGACGGTGCTGTAGAAATGATGCTCGATGCAACGCAAGCATACCTTTTGCCACTTACAAAAACTCGACTTTTTGCATGGCATAATTTACTTTTCCCTCTAAATGAAAATAGGTCATCAAAAATGGTGATTGGAAAATGGAGAAATAATAAGTTAGATGATCCAATGCAAGTTGTTTCGGGTGCGATGGGAAAAGAAAAAGTTCATTTTCAAGCTCCTAATTCAGATCTACTATCAAAAGAAATGAAAACATTTCTAGAGTGGTTTAATAAAGATTCAGAACTTCACCCATTGTTAAAAGCTGCCGTTTCGCATCTTTGGTTTGTTACGCTCCATCCATTTGATGATGGCAATGGTCGAGTAGCAAGAGCTATAGCTGATATGCAGCTAACGCGTGCTGATGAAATTCCACAACGGTTTTATAGTATGTCGTCACAGATAAGAATAGAACGCAAACAGTATTACTCAATTCTTGAAAAAACGCAAAAAGGCTCACTTGACATTACAGACTGGATCGAATGGTTTATCGAATGTTTAGAGAGAGCAATCGCAGCTTCTGAAGAAACACTTTCAAGTATCATCAAGAAATCCCGCTATTGGGATCTATTACATTCTAAAAGTTTGAGTGATCGTCAGAAAATGATGATTAATAAATTACTGGATGGATTTGAAGGAAAGTTAACATCATCAAAATGGGCAAAAATTTCTGGTTGTTCACAGGACACCGCGATGCGCGACATTCAAAATTTAATTGATCAACGTATATTAAATCGAGAAGATGCTGGTGGGAGAAGTACGAATTATAAATTGATAGAGATTGATTGAATAAAGTAAATGAAATTTAGATTATAAAAAATCATTTATTATTAATCATTAATATTTCTTGAAGTTCCGATAGTTGTCGGGACATACAAATGACTTCGAATAAAATAGAAAAAGGCATCATTGCTGATGCCTTTTCTTTTGGTAGCGGGGATAGGACTCGAACCTATGACCTTTGGGTTATGAGCCCAACGAGCTACCTCTGCTCCACCCCGCACTATGTATCTTAAAACTAATTTTTACGATTTTTTCTTGAAAGAAGCTCAAAAACTCCCAACCGGGCTGCAAATGTAACAATATTTTAGATCATAGGGGTTAATTAATCATTTTATTCTATAAATGGCACAGAATCAAACAGAAAAAAGTATGATAAATCACAATTACATTTAAAGTTTAATAATGCCGATAAAAAAAATTATTGATTTGATTTATCATTTATGTTTAATTCTGTGAACTAATTATTTCAGCTTGTTTAATTAATGTAATGTCAAACACAATAGTTTTTGTATATAAAAAAGCACCGTCATCATCATAAATAGCAATAGTATTTGCCAAAACAGGAAAAACACTTCCATCCTTTCTTTTGAATCTAAATTCAATATTTGTTAATGTCTTCAATTCTCCACGCAATATTTTTTTTATATAAAACTCTAATTGGTGTTGGCTTTCATTGCTTAATATATCTGAAATAGAAAGTTTTCCAATAACTTCTTCACGCTTGTAACCAAGCCATTTTAATTCTGTATTATTCATCTCGACAATTAATCGCTCCCTATTGGTTGAATGATAACCGCAAGGTGCATTATTAAACAAATCAACTACAGTATCCTTTTGAGCCAAAAGCGCATCAATTGCTTCCTTCCTTTCAGTAATATCTGTTGCAATCCCACAAACAGCATAAGGCAGATTATCCTTATCGAATAATGGAAATTTCACTGTAATATAATGTCGCATTATACCATCACTTGGGACGTCTTCTTCAAACTCCATTAATTTTTTACTTATAATTACTTCCAAATCAAAATTACGTACTTCATCTGCTATATCTTTTGAAAATATGTCGTAATCAGTTTTACCTTTAATTTCATCTTTCGAAATATGGAACAATTTTTCGTACTGACAATTAATATGAATATATCGTCCTGAAACATCTTTGATAAATATTATTGATGACGTATTTTCAATTATGATTTCCAAAAAATCTTTGCTCTTTCTTAATTCATCATTTGCACCTTCACGGTCATTAAAATAATGTTTCAACAGAAAAATAGCAATGAGAAAAATAATTATACTACCAACTAAAAGCACATAAAATGATAAATTAAATTTTTCAATGAAATTTTTATTTATGGAATTAAAATTTGTGATGTACAATTCCTTATCATGATAAATTACAGCCACCACCTTCTTAATACTATCATTAAGATTTGAAGTGTTACTTACTGCAATGAAATTCAAAGCTTCATTCAACCCTTTATTCCGCCTTAATTCAATAATACGTGTTGCATGATTAACTTTTCTGGTTATTAATTTTTCTAGATGGGATAATTCATTGGGAAATTGCTTTGCTTCTATATTAAGTCGAATCAAATTCTCAAGATGTACGAATGCAGAACTGATAAGTTTATTTGATGATACTAAAAAATCTTCATTGCCAGATATCACATATTCATTTACGTTTGCTTCCAATTCATTTGTAGAAATTAATACTTGATCGATTTCATTTTTAATTTTTAGATCTTGATCAATTTTTGAAAAAGAATTTAGTAAGTAATTGCTATTTCGATGAAATCCGAATGCAAGAAAACCAAACATAATTACGATAAAAAATAATGATAAAAATATTTTCCTTTCGGCTCTAAAGAAAGTGTCCATTCTCTTAAGTTATAGACTACGTTAGTTCTATAAAGATATACTACATTTTTTTAATAATCCAAAATTTACGCGACTTAATTTTGTCATAAAACAATACAAATTTATGAACAGTTAAGCTATTCGTTTTTTAGCACTATACCTTTGCTAAATTATTAATTGTTATAAGTGTTACGAACCAATTAAAACTTATGAGTCATGAAAAAAGAAGAAATTGTGCAAGAAGTGATCTCAGCTTTAGAAAGAAAAAACTGGGAGAAAGTTGAACAGCAACTTACTGAAGATTTTACATTCAGCGGGTCTGTACCAAAACCAATTAATAAAAAAGATTGGGTGGAGGTACATCGTACTATACAGTCAGGTATTCCTGATTTAAAATTTAATCTTCATCAAGTTATTGCTAAAGGTGACAAAGTTTTAGCCAAAGTAAATTTAGAGGGTACTCATACAGTTGACATGCCAGCTGCAAAATTTATGGATGCTAAGAGTATTCCAAAAACTGGAAAAAAGCTTAGATTGCCAGAAGAGGAATTAGAGTTTTCATTCAGTGGTGATAAGATTTCCAATCTTAGTGTAAAACCTGTTCCGCACGGTGGTGTTCGAAGCATTTATGAGCAACTCGGAGAAGGATATACTGTAGACGAGTCGACTTATTAGCAACTAACTTATTTTAAAAAAAGCCTTGGTAGAATTTTTTCTATCAAGGCTTTTAAAGTTGGTATCCTTCGAAATATCATATCTAGAATCTCAATATATTTAGTAGAATAATCAATTCTTTATAATCCTGATTTAATCTTTAATTCAAAATCGATAAGATAAAAAATTACTGAATATTTTCATACTAGCTCATAAATACATTTGGTATAATAATTACTCTACTAAAATAATTTTATGAATTATTCCAATATCAGTTTTTGCAGAAAGCAAAAAATTGCCTTTTGCTATTAGAGAATTTATCTCCCAAGTACTGCTCTTTATTTTTCCACTTGAATAAACTATTCTACCCACCACATCAGTAATTTCAACACTTTGAATTATCCCATTTAATTTCAATTTAAAATTTCCATTATTAGGATTTGGATACAAAACAATCTCTTCATTTGTATTTAAATCTGCTATGCCTGTAATTGTATTGTTTATTCTAACATCATCCAAATACAATTCTAAACCATATCCTCTAATATTTCTAAAAGTGAGAAGTACATCGTTTAAAATAGTAGAATAATTTGTAAGATCTATAGAATCTTTTCGCCATTGTGTTGATGTTGGAATGAAAGATGTTCCGAACGGAATGACTGGTGCTGTAAATAAAAGCGAATCGAATTTTCGATACAATTGCGTATAATTCAAACCACAATCTGTAGAAGAATAAACCTCAAGTGTGTCTGAACTTCCTAATGGAGCAGAAGAAGTATTTGCAACATAAAAAGACAAATAAGCATGAGAAGAATTAAAAAGATTTACTTTGAAATTAATTTCATCATAATGATTACGGTTTGAAATAGAATATCCATTATCAATATAACATGATCCAGTTCCGGTATGTCCAATGGTTGTATTTCGAAGAAAACCATTATCTCCATCAGGATTGTATGCGCCAACATTTAGTGGAAATGATGGGCCTTCAAATCCTTCAAACATTGGCAAAACTACAGTAGGTTGTGCAACGAAAGCAACACTTGCGGTATCATTCGATGCATCCTGATCCGCCAAATTATTTGGAAGAGACGAATATACTTTTAGCCGATGTAATACACCTGTTGGAATCGTTACACTTGGCAATGTAATTATGGTAGCTTGATAATTACTTAGACTACCGATCCAATTATATGTTAAAACAGAATTGTTATCTACTTTATAATTTATAATTGCAGAAGTTAATGTGTCTAATCCCCAATTTCGCAATTGAATCAAAGGACTATAAGTATTACACGCATTACCCGTGGGTGATAAAATTCTACTGCATCCTGCATCAACTTGCTTAACTGGAATATCACCGTTGGAATTTAACAATGCTGATTGATAGGAATTCACATTACTAATCATAGCCGTAATTTGTCCATTAGAAAACATATTCTGACAAGTTCCAGAAGAATAATCCATATAGTTACAAAACATAATTCCATTTCCAGACGAAGAGCATTGATCAAACATTGGGAAAGTTGGACAACCTAAACTTGGTTCGTATTGCGCTGGAGTATCTGCAACTCCATCATCACTTGCACAGTTATAAGGCGTTGTAGTTTCAGAGCCCCAAATATGTTCCAATCCGAAACAATGTCCTACTTCATGAGTTCCCACTTTGTTTTTTGTATTGCCATTGTATCCCCAATAGGAATAACCTATCGCAACACGACTGAAATTAAACATGGCAACACCCGCTGCAGGAGATGCTAATTCACAACAATAAATATTTAGATAACTTCCATTCCAGGCATTATCACCGCCATTTGCATTAGAAGAAAGATCATAAAAACCAATGAATGGTCCATGCGTAGTTTGATGCCGAATGATTCCTGTTGTAAATGCTCCATTTGGATCACGACGCGCTAATACAAATCGAAATGGTGTTGCTCCTGCAAGTGCTTTAAATGGTGTTGGTGTGTTTGAGGTATCATCATTTAATCTCGAGTAATCTTCGTTAAGGATTTGTATTTGACGAATAATTACAGAGTCAGGAATATTCATTGCATTAGTTGACCATACTACGTGTACAACAACAGGAATCGAATCACCCAATGTCATGGATTTATTGTTCAGATTGCCCTTTTGCAATTCCATTTGTTGGCTCTTTTGCTGTATAAATTCCGGCGATGAGCTATAATCTTTTGTCCACTTTGCAGCAGCGCAGAAGCCAGTAACAGTTTGTGATTTACTTGCTATTGAAAACAAGCAAAAAAGGAAAATTAAAGATAAATATCTTGTCATATTAAAATCCATTTTTGGGATACTATGAGGTATTTCTAGATTAAAGATAACAATATTGTTTAAAAGCAAGTAATGGTTTTCAACCAAAAAGTTATTTATGCATTTTGCTCAAAGGTGCCAATGTAAAAAAACACATTGTATCTAAAATTTAGTTGAATTTGTTTGTCTTTTTTCACCAATACTTCTAAAATAAATTCTTAGACAATAGTAATGCAACAATTTTTTAAATCGTTTAACAAAAAATTAATGCTACATCTTCATATATGGAAACAGATGCGTCAAACTTATTTCAAATAGTTTTTAAAAACAGGAAAACCACCAATATTTATATTAGTAAACGTCTAAATTATTTTAGAAGAAAAGGGAAGTATTACTATTACGCTGCAACTCTTTGTAATATTAATTTACATGGAATTGTAGAAGTAACACAAACACGATGGGATTTAAAAAGTGGAATGTTAAAAATGTCACCAACCTCTAATTTGTAAATTTCTTTTTCATCAATAATAATTTCGCATGAGCCTTCAACAACCATAAATTTTTCATGTTCATCTATGTGTGTTTCTGGTGGCACTTCTCCTTTCAACCAAATAATTGCGGTAGTTGCCTTTGGAGTAAAACCAATGATACGAGCAAAAATATCATAAGAGGAATTTTCAGGTTCTAAATCCTTTCTGTCCAGCCACTCCTTATATTCTTCAATATTCGATTTTTCACTTATTATTGGAGGAAAACTAGGTTGCTCACCACTTTGCAAACGGGCCGTATAATCAATCGTTGCTAATAGAAAAGGCTTAATTGTTATGGGAGGTTTGATAGCTGTTGCATCACCATATTTTTCAAGAGCAATACTAATTAATTCAATTTCATTTTGAATTTCTACATGTTGCAGCGCCAAATTCTGAATCTCCAAATTCTCTTCTGCAGTTGTGTTACCTAAAACATACATTTCTAAAATTCCGGATTCAATAAATCCGTTGAGGTTTTCCATATTTTTAATTCTATTATAAGGCAATTAACATAATCTTCCTATTGAATTCTAAGGACTTAAGTACAATATTAATATTCGAAGTGAGGTACGATACTAGTCTTGATTTTTATTCAATCCCTCTCTTATTTGCCTAACAAATACATTTACGATAAATCTACTATGTTTGGATTGCCGCATCAGCAATTACTTTAAGCTTATGAGCTATAAGGGTTAATTTATCGTATATCTACTGTAAAACACAAATATACCATGTTTTATTCTATCTCGTTTATGGTCTCAAACATTATCATTATAAATTGAAAAATCCATTCACAAAAAGGAATTTCTTTTGGAATTTGAACAAGCCATTTCATAGAATTTTAATTGGTTCAATAATTGCCTTTCTTTGAGACATAATCAAAATAATTATGAAAAATATCCTATTAATGTTTCTTGTTGCGGGATCACTTACAATTACGTCATGTGGTCGAGACGGAGATCCTGGAGCACAAGGACCCGCTGGGCCAAAAGGAAATGCAAATGTCAAAAATTGGTTTTTTACAACTATTAGCAGTGACTGGCAGACCTTTGGTACACCTGGCAATACCAATCATTCAAAATATGTGACCTTTTCTATCCCGGAATTAACAAGCTCGTATGTAGATTATGGAATGGTTCTCGTGTATCTCAACCAAAATGGATTTTATACTCCCCTTCCAATCACTGCGCCAACAGGAACGAATAATGTATTATTTTTTAATTATGTTTCGATAGGCAATATTGAAATAGATATTCAACTTTCGGATCTCTCTACTCCAAATACCTCCAATGCTAATTATGATTTTAAAGTGGTAGCTGTTGCTGGTTCAGTAAGGCTCGCAAATCCTGATTTAAATTGGAAAGATTACAATGCAGTAATGAAACGACTAAATTTAAAAGATTAGAAAAAAATCGGGTAGCTATTAAAAAGCTACCCGATTTTTATATGTTTAGTTTATTTTACCAATTATATTTACTTCAGGTTCGATAACGACTCCGAACTTTTCAAAAACTGATTGTTTAATTTGTAGTGCCAACGTATAAATTTCACGTCCAGTAGCAAATCCATAATTAACCAGTACTAATGATTGATCTTTGTGCGAACCAGTTTCACCAATACGTTTTCCTTTCCATCCACATTGCTCAATAAGCCAACCAGCAGCGAGTTTAATTTTATTATGTGCAATTGGATAACCTACAATTGCAGGGAAACTTTCTTTTAACGAATTATATTGTTCCATGTTGATTTCAGGATTTTTAAAAAAACTTCCTGAATTGCCGAGGATTTTTGGATCTGGGAGTTTACTTTTTCTGATGTGAATTACTGCATCACTAACATCTTTCACTGTAGGGTTTTCGACATTCATTTTACTGAGCTCTTGCGAAATTGCTCCATAAGAAATATTTAATATTGGGTTTTTATTTAGTTGAAATGTAACAGAAGAAATAAAATATTGATCCTTTAATTCATGCTTAAAAACACTTTCACGATATCCAAATTTACAATCCACTTTATTAAACGTTTTCATCTCAAACGTTGTTAAATTCATTGCTTCTAATTCATAAAAAACATCTTTCAGTTCTACACCATAGGCACCAATATTTTGCATTGGACCGGCGCCTACACTGCCAGGAATAAGACTTAGGTTTTCTATTCCTCCAAGATTTCTATCAATACTCCACAAAACCAATTCTTGCCATAATTCTCCAGAAGCAGCTTTCACCCAAACATAATTTTCATCTTCGTTTATAATATGAATACCTCGCAATTCATTTCGCAAAATCAATCCTTCAAAATCATGAATAAATAAGACATTACTTCCTCCTCCTAATATCATGTATTTTTTACCAGCAAATTCTTTGTTATGAAGTAATGCTTCTAAATCTTTTACATCATTGATAGATGTAAAATAAGATGAGTAAATATTTAAACCGAATGTATTAAATTCCCTTAAGGAAATATTTTGAAGAACTTTCATTTTTCTAGTTAATTTTTATCAGATAAAATTACTAATGCAAAGAGCAATTAAATCAATAACCATATTTATCTTTCCATCTAATTTTTAGAAATTGCCTAATTTCATTTTCTCTAACATTATTTCCTGGCTCATAAAACTTAGTTCCAGATAAAGTCTCGGGTAAAAATTCTATATCAATAAAATTATTTTCGAATTCATGTGCGTAGCGATAGCCCTTTCCATAATCCAAATCTTTCATCAACCCAGTAGGCGCATTTCGCAATTGCAATGGAACCGGTTGATCGCCTTTTTCACGAACTGCTTTTGTTGCGGATTTTAATCCAATATAACTAGCATTACTTTTTACGGATGAGGCGAGGTATACTGCGGTTTGTGCAAGGTTCAAAGTACATTCAGGATATCCTATCATTTCCACAGCTTGAAAACATGCTGCAGCAATTAATAATGCATTTGGATTTGCATTACCAATGTCCTCAGATGCAAGAATCAACATTCTTCTTGCGATAAATTTAGCTTCTTCACCACCTTCCACCATTCTTGCTAACCAATATAACGCAGCATTAGGATCACTACCACGAATGGATTTAATAAAGGCAGAAATTATATCATAATGTTGTTCGCCACCTTTATCATACGCTGCTATTCTTTGTTGTGCGACGCGCGTAACAGATTTATCAGTAATTATTGCAGGCCTCTCTGTAATACTTTGCACCACTAGCTCTAAAAGATTTAAAAGCTTTCGCGCATCACCGCCAGAGAGCATATACAATGCACCAGTTTCCGCTAGCACTACATTTTGCTTTGAAAGATAATCATCCTCCTCAATTGCTCTTTTCAACAATTGAAGCATATCGGATTCCGTTAAAGACTCAAGAATATAAATTTGTGAACGCGACAACAATGGTCGTATCACTTCAAAGGATGGATTTTCGGTTGTTGCACCAATTAAAATTATGATGCCTTGTTCAACAGCTGCAAGCAAAGAATCTTGTTGTGATTTATTAAATCGATGGATCTCATCAATAAATAAAACTGCTTTACCAATTTCTTTTGCTTTCGCAATCACTTCACGAATTTCTTTCACACCTGCACTGATTGCACTTAACGAAAACATGGGTAACCCTGCATGATTTGCAAGTATGAATGCAAGAGTTGTTTTTCCAATTCCTGGTGGTCCCCAAAAAATTAAAGATGGTATATTACCAGATTTTAAGAGCTGACGAAGAATCCCATTTGGTCCAGTTAAATGTTGTTGGCCAACAACTTCATCGATGCTTTGCGGCCGCATCCGTTCAGCCAAAGGAACGGAAGGCGCTTTCATTTAAGAGCGGTATCTTTTGAAATACTAGTTACCGTAATTTCAATACGATTATTTATTTCATGTTCTTCTTCGATACATAAAAGTCCATTGATACAATGATTGAGCAATTTAGTTTCGCCATAACCCTTCGCTGTTAGTCGATCGGCTTTTATTCCTTGAGCAATTAAATATTGCATTACCAATTCCGCACGACGTTGTGTTAAGCTAAGATTTTCGGGATCTTTTCCTCTAGAATCAGTATACGAACCAATTTCTATTTGAAGGCGAGGATTTTCTGAAAGTAAAGTTACTAATGACGATAATGCTTTTGAAGATGACAATTTTAATTGCCAATCTTTTTTATTGAATGCAACGCCTTGCCATATTGCAGGACTATTTACTTTTATTTTCTTCATTGCAACATCCACATTTACTGTTTCAGAAAAACGTTTTCCTTTTGTTGTTGTAGAAGTATTTATCAAATAATAATTTTGATTATCACATTTTAAGGAATAATCTTTATCCCCATCTGCTCTAAAACGAACTTTGCCACTAGCATTTGTTACAACAACAGTATCTTTTTTACCAAGTTGTTGAACAGTAATATAAACTTTATCAATAGGTGTATTTCCACCTTGATCGACAACAGAAATTTGTATTTGAAGTTTAGGTAGATTCTTTTCGAAGCTAAAAATTTTATCTTCAACACTTTCACGATTAGAGGAGAAGTAACCCGATGCAGATGCTGAATCAATGATATAACTAAAGTCATCCATAGATGAATTAATTGGTCGTCCTAAATTAATTGGTTGAGACCAAACGTCATTCACTTTATTTGATTCGAATATATCAAGACCACCTAATCCTTCGAGACCATCAGAAGCAAAAAATAATGTTGAATCATTTTGCAAGAAGGGAAACATTTCATTGCCTTCTGTATTTATAGGCGCTCCTAAATTTGTTGGTTGGCTCCAATTATTTC
The DNA here is from genome assembly GCA_038206385.1 of Bacteroidia bacterium. Classification (GTDB taxonomy): domain Bacteria; phylum Bacteroidota; class Bacteroidia; order AKYH767-A; family OLB10; genus JANXSD01. The sequence continues at coordinate 34,529 of JBBRAW010000016.1, forward strand.
CACCAAGATATTGAACCATATAAATATCGGTACCACCATATCCCCATGGCATATCAGAAGTAAAATACATAATTGTTCCATCGTAACTTAATGCTGGATGACCAACAGAATACTCGCCACTATTGAACAGCATTTCTCCTTTTATTTTCCAAAAGCCTTCCACCAATTCTGATTTATAAATTTTCAGAACATTGATATTTCGTTTATTTTTTTCAATAACATTACTCATGTAATTATTTCTAGTAAAATACATTGTATTGTTATCGTGCGAAAACACTAATGGACCTTCATTAAATTTTCCATTTACATCACCTCTTATTGGTTCTGGGTCAAGCCAATTTCCATAATCAGTTTTCTTTGCGTAAAACATATCAAGGTATCGTTCGCCTGTCCAATCGGATTTCGTGCGGTTAGAACCTTTGTAATATTTATCTGATAGAAAAACTATTCCTGAGCGATAGAATGCTGGACTAAAATAATTTTGCTTAGGTGTATTTAATCTTAATGCATTAATTGTATACAAGGTTGTATCCATTTCAAATTGTTGTAGATTTGAACAAGCATGCAACATTCGTTGTGCACGAAAATCACTTTTGTTTAATTCCAAATACTTTCCCAATTCGATTTGTGCTTCACTATATTTTCCATTGCGCATCAAAGCTTCAGCTAGGAACAAGTTCCACTCTGGTTTGGCATCTTGAAACTTAATAATTTTTCGATACCAAAATTCCGTTTTAACTGCATTGCCCATTTGATGATAGCAATCAGCAATATTGATCATTGCTTGATTGTCGATTTTATTTCGCAGTACATATTCATAATCTTTAGCAGCAGTAGCATACGCAAATTGATCATAATTTTCATTTGCTGTACGCAGGCGCACTTGAACACATCCTGATAAAAGAACCATCAATAGGCTTGGAAATAAGAGAATAAATTGCTTTCTCATAATTAAAAATAGCGAGGAGATTTCATTTTCAAAACAGAGAACCCAAAATCGTAGCCCAACATTATTTCATGTGAACCAGAAGTGTAATTACTTAAACCACCGAGGGTATAATCGTAAGAATAACCAATTCGTAGTTTCTTACTGATTTGATATTCGAACATTCCAACAATAGCTTCTTGGGAACGATAAGATGCACCGATCCAGAAAATATCATTTATCAAAACATTTAAATTTAAGTCGTATTGAATTGGAGCATTCCCTTCATATCGTATCAAGAAAGAAGGTTTAAATTTTAAATCATTTTCATTTTCGAAAACTGCACCTGCAGTAGCAAAATACCTTCTTACTTGATGATGAACAGGTGTGCTTGGATCAACAGATCCACCTTGTGATTTATCATAACTTATTAAGAATGGCGCTGACAAACCAGCATAGAATCTTGTTTGATAATAATAAACTCCAAAACCAGCATTTGGTAAAACGCTATTAAAAGTATTGTAGTCAAAAACTTTGTCATTAGGATCCCAGTATGTTAATTTTACAACTTCAGAATTAAAATTACTTATTCCCGCTTGAATTCCAACTGACAACTTACCAATGCCTAATGGAAGATGGTAAGCTAACATAGCATAGATATCCGTTTCCTTGGTAACGCCAATTTTATCTTGTTGGATTAATGCTCCCAATCCTAGATTTTTCTTTTTAATTAAACCATGAATAGTTCCTGAATACGTTACTGGAGCGCCTTCAAAACCTGACCATTGTTTACGATACATTAAAGTACTACTTACATATTCTTTACTTCCTGCATAGGCAGGATTAATTAACAAACCATTAAACATATAATGACTTAACAAAGGACTTTGTTGAGACCAAGCGCTGATAGCAAAGCAACACATCACCATTAAGGAAAATAATATTTTTTTTCTCATCGTCGCAGATCTACATACGTTTTAAAAATTTTATTTAGTTGACGAACCTTTAAAATAATGAAATAGGTTCCATCAGGTAAGTTTTCACCATTATTATTTGTCCCTTTCCAATTGCTTCTATAACTATTCTTTTCGTAAACTTTACTTCCCCATCGGTTATAAACTACGAATTCATTATCGGGATAATCTTCTAAACCTTTAACAAGAAATTCATCGTTAAATCCGTCTTCATTTGGAGAGAATGCATTTGGAAGTAATACATTGGATAGGCAATCGAGAGAGTCACTTCGGTAAATATTTATTTTAGCTGAATCCCGACAAGTACCATTTAGAACAGTCCATTGAAAGATATTATTTCCGAAATTTAAATTTGATATTGCAGTAAATGCCCGCGATGCAAACTCGATACTAACGCCTGGTGAAAACGTTGACCATGATCCTGAGCCGAATTGTGGTCGAGTAGCATTTAAATTTGTTTCACTTCCGCAAATAGTTCTATCAATACCTGGTATTGCTTCAATTTTAGAAGTGATCGCAACAGTAACATTAGATGATACTAAACATTTTCCATCAGTTACTGTCCATTTAAAAATGTTATCCCCAGCATTCAAATTTGTTATATTAGAAATAGCAGATGTTGAATCCGAAAAAATAGTAATTCCTGAATTAGTAATTGCAGTCCAATATCCAATTCCATAGGTTGGTGTATTTGCAGCAAGCATTGTTGATGTTTCACCGCATACAGTAAAATCCAAACCTGCATTTGAAATTAATTGTGGTGGTTCGCTAAGTATGTAAGATGAAGTGCTCGTACAATTATTTTGATCAGTAATTACAACAGTATAGGTATTTGAAGAAAGTCCTAAGATATTTTGAGTGATTGCGCCATTACTCCAAATATAATTGTATGGTGCAGTACCTCCATTTAAGCTAAGGTATATTTCACCATCAGAAGATTGATAACATTTAAGATTATAGGGGGGATTTTTTTGTGGGATAACCGAATTTACAACAATAGATGATGGTTGTTTAACTTCTACTGAACGAACAGCAATACAACCACTCGCATCTCGTACCGTGACGGTATAAATGTTTGCCACCAAGTTTATAATTGTTGGTGTTTTGTAAGGAAGGTTAGTCCAAGAATAATCTAAAGGCAACGTTCCACCACTAACGGAGATAGTAACAAAGCCATTATTACCACCGGGACAAGTAACATTTCCTGAATCAATAACAGTAATAGTAGGGCCGCTTAAATTGTTTACGTTTGCAATACTTGATTTAGTACATCCTTTAAAATCGGTAACGGTTAAACTATAGCTTCCTGCCGGAATATTAAACAGTGTATCATTTATTGAACCTGTTGACCATAACAATGAATAAGATGGAATACCTCCACTTACCGATACAACAACGGAACCATTATTAACACCACATGTTGCATTTTGTATAAGAGGAAATACAACATTGATTGCAGCTGGTTCTCCTACAAAATATGAATTAGTAGAAGTACACCCTTGGTTATCTGTAACAATAACAGAATAGTTTCCTGTACTTAAATTAATTACATCTTCCGTAACTTGTGTTGTGTTTATCCATGTAAATGTATATGGCTGAACGCCACCCGTGACATCTAAATTAATTGCTCCATTAGCTAATGCATTACACGATACACTATCAATATTTATTAAATTAATTATTGGAAGTCCGGTATTTATTAAATTGAAAACAGTATCCTTCGTACAGAAACGAGAATCCGTTAATGTTAAAGAATAATTTCCCGCGGCGAGTGATGAAATTGTAGAAGATGCATCTGATGTTGACCACAAATAAGAATAATTTGGTGTACCTCCAGATACTTGAACAACAATAATTCCATTATTCAATCCACAAGTTGCATTACTAATTGTTGCACTAATGATAAAAGGTGCAGGTGCAAAAACAGTATCAGAATAGATTACAGTACATCCATTAAAATCAGTTACAGTAACTGTATAAATTCCTTCGGGGATATTTGAATTGTCAGCTGTTAAACCACCATTACTCCATAAGTAAGAATATGGCGCTACACCTTGTTGAACAACTACAATTAGAGATCCATCACTTCCATTTGGACAATTTACATCTGCTTTAGATTGAAGCTGAACAGTAGGGCCATCAACATTATTTACAACGAAATTTTGTTGAAATGTACATCCATTATTATCTGAAATAGTTACTGAGTATGTTGTTGCAGTTAAGCCATTAATTGTAGCAGTAGTACCTGAATTCGACCATGCATAAAAATATCCAGGAGTTCCTCCGGAAGGAGTTAATTGAATACTTCCATTTGCATTTCCACATGTTGAATTAATGACATTTGACAACGTTGTTATTGCTGTTGGTTCTGTTATGGTTGTAGAAATTGAAGAAGTACATCCTGCAAAATCCGTTACCGTTAATGTATAACTACCAGCTGTTATTCCAGAAATATCTTTGGTTAAAAAACCATTCGACCATAAGTAAGTATAAGGACCCGCACCACCACTTGTACTGATATCAATAGAACCATTATTTCCATTTTTGCAAAGCACATTTTGTTGATTTGTAATCACTAATGATGGTGCACTAATATTTCCAACAGTAATTGAGTCGATTGATTTGCAATTATGAAAATCGGTTGTTGTTACTACATACATTCCAGGAATAAGAGATGAAATTGAACTCGTTGTTGCAGCATTCGACCAGAGATAAGTGAATGGTGTAGTACCACCACCTGTAGAAAGTGATATGCTTCCATTAGGCTGACCACAATTGGAAGGAACACTTGTTAAGGATGCAAATAAAAGTGCGGGATTGGTAATAGTATAATTTGCAGTTGTCGTACATCCAACAAAATCAGTAACAATAATTGTGTAAGTATTCGCAATTAAACTATCAGCAGTTAAACCACTATCACCATTCGACCATATTAAACTATTGTAAGGAGTCGTTCCTCCAGAAACATTCACATTAATAACTCCATTCGAAGTTCCAAAACACAATGGTGCCGTTGAACTTGATAATTGAATTGTTGGAAATCCGCTGGAAACAACTTGAACTGAATCAGTTTTTTTACATCCTAAAGTATCGGTTACTGTTACAGTATAACTTCCTGCACTAATATTTACTAACGATGCTGAAATACTTCCTCCATTCCATTTATAAGTGTATGGTGATGTACCTCCCCCACCTGCAACAACTACCGTTGCATTTGACAAATTACACGTTGCATTTGTTACAGTAAACGCAGCCGACACAACTGTTGGTGCAGGCAAGTTAACAGTTAAAGAACTGCTGCATCCGAAAAAATCAGTAATAGTAATTGTATAAATTCCACCACCAATATTTGTTCTGCTTTGAGTTATTACTCCATCATTCCAAAGGTATTGGTAAGGCGATTGTCCTCCTGCTTTCGAAATATAAATGGCACCGTTTACACTTGCATTACATTTAGGTGATTTAATAGAATCTAAAGCGAGGACAGGGCCTGCAATTGTACCAACTGTAAAAGAAAAAATTGAATCACAATTATTAAAATCAGTTACTGTAAGTGTAAAATTACCAGCAAGGATATTTGTTATAGATGAACTTAGTCCGCCATTAGACCACAAATATGAATAAGGAGATACTCCTCCAGATATTACATTATTAATAGCACCATTTGCTTGTCCACACCTCGCTTTTGTGATAGATGATGAAATAGCAATTTTCAATGGTTGATCAACAAAAATGGTGAGTGAATCAGAGCAGCCATTATTATCTGTAACAGAAACAGTGTAATTACCAGAGATTAAATTGCTGATATCTTGCGTAACAGCAGTTGTAGACCAAGAATAAGTATATGGTTGTACACCACCAGAAACATCAATATCTATTGCGCCATTATTTCCGCCATTACAACTAACATCCGTTTGGCTGATGATTGAAATTACTGGTCCGTTAGCTTGTGTAACATTTACTGTTTTAATTTTAGTACAGCCACGCAAATCTGTAATTGTCACACTATATTGCCCAGCAAAAAGATTGTTTATTGCTGCTGTTGTTGCTGAATTGCTCCATAAATAAGTATAAGGAGGAGTTCCTCCTGAAACATTCACTTGAGTACTTCCTAATGCTAATCCACAAAATGTTTGCGTAGTAGTAAATGACCCTGAAATTATAGAAGGTTGTGAAATATTTACTGTTCTAGTCGCAGTACAACTATTAGCATCAGTAACTACAACAGAATAAGTTCCCGAAATTAAATTTGAAATATCTTCAATTGTATCAGTGTTAGACCATAAAAAACTAAATGGCGTAGTACCTGAATTTACCGTTATATTAATTGCACCATTACTTCCTAAAAAACAAGATACATTTTGTGTACTTGCTAAACTAATACTTGGGCCAGGAATATTTATCAAACTAAATACGGATGATTTTGTACACCCATTTACATCCGTTGCTGTTACTGTATAATTTCCAGCTGATCGATTCGAAATTGATGGTCCTGATGTTCCTGTTGACCATAGATAAGTATATCCAGGATTTCCTCCATTTGCAGCGGCATTAATATTTCCATTTGCATTTCCACAAGTTGGTTGTGTTGCAGAAAAAACGATACTTAGAGCTGAAGGTTGAAGAACAGAATCAGTAGCAGTTGTAGTGCAATTGTTGGCATCCGTTACTGTAACAGTATAAGTATTCGCAACAACGCCATTAATATTTTTTGTTGTAGCATTATTGCTCCACAAATAAGTTAACGGAAAAGCTCCTCCTGTAGTTGTTATAGTAATTGAACCTGTACTACCGTTAAAACATAATACTGGTGTTGTGGTAATTGCACTTATAACTGGTGCAGCTTGGTTAGAAATTGTTTTTGTCCCAATTACAGTACATGAATTAAAGTCGGTGATTGTTACAGTATATGTTCCTGCTAATTGAGATGTTATTTGTTGCGTGGTTGCATTATTATTCCATAAGTAAGTATATGGTGTTGTTCCACCAGATGCATTTGCGTTAATAGATCCATTGTTTGAACCACAACTACTATTTATACTAGTAAAACTTACTGCTAAAGTTGCAGGTTGAGTAATAGGATACGAGGCTGTTGATTTGCATCCATTTTGATCGGTAACAGTTACAGTATAAGTTCCTGAAGCAAGTGCAGATAAATCTTCAATAAGAATTCCATTTGACCATTGATACGTATAAGAACTAACACCTCCACTAACAGTAATATTTATACTTCCATTATTTGCTGAATGGCAACTTACATTTGTAATAACAGAAGCTATGCTAAGCGCTAACGGTTGCGTAACATTATATGTTTTTACGACTGAACAATTTAAAACATCAGTAATAGTTACGGAAAAAGTGCCTGCTGAAACAGATGAAATATCTTGTGTTGTTGCAGCATTGCTCCATAAGTAAGTATACGCCCCCGTACCACCTGATGGTGTAATATTTATTACTCCTGTTGGAACTCCATTACATGCTAAATTAGTGATTATTGCTGTTGCATTAATGACTGCAGGTTGCGATATTGTATAATTTGCAGAAGTAGTACAAAGATTAGCATCTGTAACTGAAACAGTAAATGTACCTATAGAAAGACCTGTTAAATCTTGTGATACACTACTATTGCTCCACAAATAAGTTAACGTTCCAACTCCTCCAGTTACAGAAATATCTATCGCACCATTTGATCCTCCGTTACAAGAAACATTTGTAACAAGAGCACTCGAAATAACAGGTGCATTTGCTGATGTAACTTGAATAGATTTTGAAATAGTACAACCATTAAAATCTGTTACGGTGACAGTATAATTGGCAGGAGATAATCCATTTACAGTTGAAGTTGTAGCACTTGTATTCCATAAATAAGTATAAGGATTTGTTCCTCCTGATGGTGTTGCTGTTACGGAACCATTTACACTTCCACAAGTTGCTTGGGTTGTGCTTAATGTTAAAGCTAAAATTGTAGGTTGTGTAATTGTATACGAAGCATTAGCGGTACAACTATTTGCATCACTAACAGTAACACTATATGTACCGGCAATTTTCCCAGAAATATCCTGTGTAATTGCACCTGAACTCCATAAATAATTATAAGGAATTGTTCCTCCAAAAATGGTAATATCCACAGCTCCATTTGAGCCACCGAAACAGGATACATTGGTGTTTGTATTCGCAAATGTTATTGCTAGAGGTTGGCTAACGGTAATTGATTTGGTAGTAGAACATAAGTTATTGTCAGTTACTGTAACGGTAAAAACTCCTGAAGCAAGCCCAGTTAAATCTTGCGTGATAGCTCCGTTACTCCAGGAATAAGTATATGAGGGTTGACCACCAGTAATAGTTATATCAATTGCTCCGTTGTTCCCGTTATGGCATGACACATTCGTAATTGCTGTAACAGTAATAATTGGCGAACCACTATTGCCAACTGCAGCTGACGAAATTCCTGTGCAACCAAATAAATCAGTAACAGTAACGGTATATGTCGCAGCTGCAAGCCCACTTATTACGGGCGATACAGATCCAGTATTCCATAAATATGAATAAGGTAATGTGCCTCCTGAAACGATAGCGGAAGCAGATCCATTTGCTGCATTACAAGTTCCATTTACTGGAATAATATTAATATTAATTGTTGATGGTTGTGAAACAGTTGCAGATGTTTTAGCTGTACACGAATTTGCATCTGAAACTGTTACTGTATAAGTATTTGCAGCAACCCCATTCAGATCTTGTGTAAGTGCGCCATTACTCCACATGTAAGTATACGATGGATTTCCTCCTGAAACAGTTAAGTCTATAGCTCCTGTTTGTGCTCCAGCACATCCAGCATTTGTTACTGTGGTCGATAAATTTAATGCAGTAGGTTGTGTGATGGTTGATGATGTTGTTGCAGTACATGAATTCGCATCTGTAACTGTGACCGTATATGTAGCAGCATTTCTTCCAGATAAATCTTGTGTGATTGCTCCATTACTCCAAGCATAGGAATAATTTGTTGTGCCACCAGTAACTGTTAAATCAATTGCGCCTGTTGATGCACCGTTGCATAAAACATTTGTTATTGTGGTCGATAAATTTAATGCAGTAGGTTGTGTGATGGTTGCTGATGTTGTTGCAGTACATGAATTCGCATCTGTAACTGTGACCGTATATGTAGCAGCATTTCTTCCTGATAAATCTTGTGTGATTGCTCCATTACTCCAAGCATAGGAATAATTTGTTGTGCCTCCAGTAACTGTTAAATCAA
>JBBRAW010000017.1:0-43566 GCA_038206385.1 Bacteroidia bacterium
TGCGCTGGATTTATAGTTGTTGATGTATCACCATCACCAAAATTCCAAATGTATTTATCGCAATTTATAGCGTTATTAATAAATGTAACTTGTCGACCACTAGTTTGTGTAAATTGAAAATTTGCTAATGGATCATATTCACCAATATGCCATGTCAATAAACTATCGAATGCAATCACCTTTGCTGCAATTCTAATATTGCTCGCATCAAGCGACGAAAGTCCATAATCATTGGTAATTAAAGTAGGATCTTTTCTAAAGATGACAGCATAAAAACAGCATGCAGCTGCATAAGTACCATATACTGAAGGATGGCTTTCATCTGCTTGGTACAAATCAATAAGAGGATAATTTATTCGAATATAATTCCATACTTCTCCAACAGGCGATACAACTGCTTTGTTACTATCGGCTAACATTCTATAGCGTAAATTCAAAAGACTATCCATTCCATTATAACTACATACTGGCGGCCAAGAGGAACAATTAGATGCATCTCCATTTTTTCGACCCCACGTCATATAAAACATTGTTTCGGCACAAGTATTATGAAAATTTATAGTGCTATCTAAAATATGAGCAAAAGGAAAAACATCCGTTAAAACTTGACTAATAGGAAAGGAGGGAAGTTGACTTTGTTCTTGAAGCACTACAAAATCCCAGTTACCAGTCGCAATTTTACTAAGCGTTATCGCATCCGTTGTATGTAAAGCTAGTGTATATCCACCAATTGTATTACTATCGAAAATTAAAGAATCACCTGCTGAAAGAGCTAAATCAGAAATGGTTTGCGGTAAATTATTTACATAGGTATAACTGTTGCCAATAAACAAAACTCTTTTAGTTTGACCTTGAGCATGTACATTTAAAAAGAGTAGGGTAAGAAAGATGGATATAAATGTTTTCACTTTAAAGTTGTTATTGATGATAGATTAAATAAATAATACATTAGCATTTAAAAGGCAATTGATTTATTAAATCGCGTAGTAGCATATTACATTACTATGTTTTATTCCTTTAATAATTTTTTCTTTTGAACACCATGAGTGGTCATCACATTAACTACATATATTCCTGCATTTAAATCAGTGAGATCAAGTTGAACATTTTTAGACAATAAATTATCCTTTATAATTATTGCTTGTCCCAACGTATTATAAATCGTAATATTTATAATAGAATAAAGTTCACTTTTAAGATTAATAAAATTAGTTACTGGATTTGGACTTATACTAATTTGTGATTCAACTGCCGTTGTATTATTTAATCCGGTTACACATGTTGAACCATATTTAGCAAAAAAGCAATCACCATTTCCGCCTTGACAAATATACGTTTGACCTGCAAGCGTTAGTGTTCCATCAAATGCTCCCGCAACATAAACATCATCGTTACCATCAACAACAATCGAATTTATTTTTTCACTTGTTGATGCAGTAGTAAATTGAATCCCATTTAAGATTTGACCTGAATTTGAAACTTCGCCTAAAAATAAATCTGTTGGCGGAGTGCTGGATAAAGTGGAACTTCCAAATGTTGCAGCACCAGTAAAAAAACCAGAAAATAATATATTTCCATTCGAGCGAATTGCTAAACCTCGAAATGATTCTCCAGTAAATTGTATAATAGGATTGGTAACCCATAAAAACTGCCCTAAAGAATCCAACTTTGCTACCATAGGATATTGCGCAAAATTATTGGCAGTATTATTTGAGAAATGACCATCATAATTAATTCCATTTTGTGAGGAGGATGAGATTATAATTGTACCATCTTTTTGATGGATTATACCTCCACCCTTTAAAAATTGCGGATTTATTGGATCACCAAAATTACGAAGCCACACAGTATTACCAGAAGAATCAAGTTTAAATAGAAACATTTCAGGATATGTACGATTAGGATTTATATGGTAAATTGATTGTGTCCCCATAACAGCGGAATCCTGAGATAATGTACCAATTAAGTAATAATTATTTAAACTGTCAACATCAAAGTCAGTGATGGGAACGTAATTATTAAAAGGAACATCTTTAATCATTACTCCGTCACTAATTCTGAAAGTTCCAACATGCCTACCATTGATTATGTTAAAACCTGGGAAGAGTAGTCCAGCAGAACTAAAGTATTCAATTGATAAATTTCCGTTACGATCAAATTTCATAAATTCTCCAATACTTACTAAATGAGTTAAAGAATTTCCTCCTGTTTTAAGCCAAATTAAATTTCCATTTGGATCCAATTTACAAATAAACATATCAGCTACGTCCCCTAATAAAGTTCCCAAAAAGTTACATCTAGAACTACTTATTATACTTATAACACGACCTGTAATAAAGATATTGCCAGCACTATCTAATAATAAACTCCTTGCTTCATCTCCGAAACTGGCACTACCAGCGGTTTGATACCAAAGAAGATCGCCATGACAATTATATTTTGCAATAAAAATATCATAACCCCCATAAGTTGTGTAAGGAATTGTGTCATTAATAAAACCGCTATTTAGTACTCTACCGCACGTATAAACATTGCCAGCAATATCCACTTTCATATCAAAAATTTGTTCATCGGGCCTGTCTTGTTGAACACTTGCACCTGTCCCGATACGATTTACCCATTGCCAAGTTTGAGCATTAAGGTTGCTAGATAATTGAACACATAAAAGTGTTAATACTATATAAATATTTTCTTTTCTCATTTCGTTATTTCATTATTACAAATTTTCTAACATTTTTAATGTGATTATTGATTATCAGCTTTAGCAAATACAAGCCTGATGATAAATCGCCAACATAAATACTTGTATGGTTTGAATTTGAATATAAGGTATGCTTTAATAAGATATTGTTTGATAAATATAATCCTTTTTAATTGAACTGTTGTTTAGAAATCAATTACTAAATAACATTAATTCTTCAGGATCGTCGGGGAGGTTTATCGTTTTAATATATTTCATTCCTATTTTCGTTAAAAGATTTATAGAGTTTATGTTATAAGAAACAGTGATACCCAATATTTTTGATAGTTTCAATTGTTCTTTTGCATATTGTAACGTGGCTTGAGCAATTTCAAAAGCAAATCCTTTACCTGAAAATTCAGGCAAAAGTGCAAAGCCAATATCAGGACATTCAAGTTCAGCTCTGTTAATAATGCCACACATTCCTATTGGAATTTTATTTTCTTTTATTTCTACCATCCACAATCCGTATCCATTTTTCTCATAGCTTTTAAATGCACCATTTTGCAAATAGCTTTTAGCATCTTCCTCAGTTTTGATATTACGATCACCAATATATTTTATCCACCCTTCACTGTTTAACAATTCAATAATAAATTTTGAATCGTCTAATGTAAATTGACGTAAATTCAATCTTAATGTTTCAAGTATGTTATTCATTTCATTATTTTCTTCACCGTTAAAAAATTAGTTAAACTATTTTTCATTTATAATATATGACATAGGGACTGTCAGATATAATCCATTATTTTACCAGTATATTCATTTATTTATCTTCAAATAAAGATAATACTTTTTCAATTTAACGTTCGTTTATAATTAATTAATTAATTGAGAATCTTAAATAAAACAGAAAATCGTCAATTTGATGTGGTGGACAGTTAGCACATTTAAAGGCAAAAAATTAAACTAAAAAAGCTGAAGTAGTTTTAAAAGCATAGTCCATAAAAAAATAAAATTGGAATGAACTAATTCATTCCAATTTTCACAAATAAATAATGCAAATTATTATATTGTACCTTTATGCTAAGTAATTTAGATTTTGCTAAATTAACTTATCTTTTAAAGTTAAGTATTAGTGCTTGTTAAGTTCAAAAAATTATAAAGTAGACATATCAATAACAAATCGATAACGCACATCTCCTTTTATCATACGTTCATAAGCAGAAGTAATATTTTTAATATCGATTAATTCGATGTCTGAAACGATATTATGTTCGGCACAATAATCTAACATCTCTTGGGTTTCTGGAAGGCCACCAATTCCAGATCCAGCAACACTTTTTCTTCCACCTAAGAGTGCAAATGCAGGAACAATATGTGGTTCTGTAGGAGCTCCAACGCAAATGTGAATCCCGTTAGTTTTTAATAATGAAAGATAAGAAGCCAGGTCATGTTTTGCAGAAACAGTATCTAGTATAAAATCAAATGAACTTTTCGCTGAAGCAAATTGTTCGGCATTCGTTGTAACAATAAATTTATGAGCACCTAATGCCTTCGCTTCTTTTTCTTTTGATGGGGAGGTACTTAATACAGTTACTTCAGCACCGAATGCGACTCCAAATTTAACTGCCATGTGTCCTAATCCACCTAGTCCAAGAACTGCTAATTTATGACCCTTACCAACTTTCCAGTGACGTAATGGAGAATAAGTAGTAATGCCAGCGCAAAGTAAAGGAGCAACAGCTGCAAGCGATAATTTTTCTGAAATATGGAGCGCAAAATCCTCATGAACTATAATGTTGTTTGAATAGCCACCATACGTTGCTAAACCATCTTTTCCCCTACCATTATATGTTGCAACTGATCCATTAAGACAATATTGTTCTAAACCAACATTGCAATTTTCACAGGTACGACAAGAGTCTACTAAACAACCAACTCCTGCTAAGTCTCCTGTTTTAAATTTTTTTACATGATCACCAACAGCAATAATTTTTCCAACAATTTCATGACCTGGTACCATTGGGAAAATTCCTGGGAACCATTCATTTTTTATTTGATGTAGATCGGAATGGCAAACGCCACAAAAATGTATTTCAATATGCACATCATGTAACCCTAATTCTCTTCTTTCAAAACTCCAAGGTGCTAAATTTGATTCTGCATTCGCTGCAGCATATCCTTTTGATTGTATCATAATTAAATTATTTGGTTTATTTATTTTAAGTTAAAACTTTAACACAACAATGGCAAATTTGTTTAAATTATATTGTAAAAAATAATGCATCTGAATGAAAATCATCCCCAATTAGATTTTATTTATTTTGTCGATGTAAACTGGTTAATTGTTTTACTTTTTTCAATAAAATATCGGTACTGGATTTCAAGTTTTTGATATCTATTTTTCAAGAATTTAGCTCTAAAACGCTAGTTATTTAACGGTTATTAACGAAGTGATATATTTAAAATTGAGTTGTAATGTGTCTAAACTAAATATTTCGTAATGAATACTGCAAATACAATTTATTTAAATTGGATTTTTAATTTCTATTGCACAATAATTTTTCTATTAATAACATTTTTAATGCCATTTACAATTTGTAAATTATACAAACCAGGAAGCATTGATTGTTTTTCAATTATAAGCTTATCATTATTTTTAATTTCCCAAATATTAATTTCTTTACCAAGAATGTCAAAAAGTTTCACTGTTGTACTATTCTGCATCGTTGAAAAATTAATTATTGTTTTAAGATCGAACGGATTTGGATAAACTTGAATATTATTGTCAGTTAACAAATTCTGTGATACTCCCGTTGAACTAAAATTTATTACATTCAATGTAAAACCCACTGATCTATTTCCAAGTATAATATTTCCATTAACATCTTTTCCTATAACATGACAATAACTGCATGAATCACCCGAAGATGTATATACGGTCATACACACTGTATACAAACTATCTTTCATATAGGAATGTAAAGGCGTTGCACTTGATGATGTAATTCCATCTCCAAAATCCCAATGATAGGATGTAGCTATTGTGGATGTCAAGGAATCAATGGTTAATGTAAAATTATTTTGAAGTGAATCATAAGCAGTAGTATTGTATGCAAAGCAATTTGTCATTTCTGAAATCGGTCTTTTAAATACACCTGATCCATTTGCGCCAGCATATACATCATTTCCTTTTGTCGCAAGTGAAAATATATCATTGCTAAATAATCCAGTATTTGATGGAGCCCAGTTGTTTCCATTATCATTTGAAACAAATATTTGATTTGCTGTCCCCGAAATAATGAATGACCCCTTTACAGTGATTGCATTTATATTAACTATTGGTAATCCGTTGTTGATAGCTGACCAACTATTGCCTTTATTCTTAGAAATAAAAATTCCTTTATTTGAACCAGCATAAATATCGTTACCATTAATTGCAATAGTATTTACGATAGTATCAGTAAGACCATTATTTATTGCTGTCCAGCTATTACCATTATTAATTGATAGATATACACCATTGCCATAGGTTCCAGCATACATGTTTTTTCCATCAAATGCCAAAGAACGAATGTCAATGTTTGCTAACCCTGATGCGGTCCAATTTGTTCCATTATTATTTGTTTTATAAACACCATTTTCTGATCCAACAAAAACACCAGAATCGCCATACACTAATGAATGCATAGCAAGTACTTGTCCCAAAAATGTAGTTGGTAATCCATTAAATGTTTGGGTCCAAGTAACTCCATTGTCATTTGAAAAGTAAACCCCGGCATCTGTCAAACCTGAAGCATAAATTTCTGAACCAAATCCAATAACTGAAGTAATTCTTGTTGATGGAATTAAAGTAGTATTTGTCCAGCTGTTATTATACGAGTAAACGCCAACTACAGAAGGACTGGATGCATCTGTAACAGCAAGGATTGAAGTTCCATTATTAAATAATGAATAGATAATACCATTAATAGGAAACATGGTTCCTTGCCACTGTGCATTTGCAAAATTATTCAAGCATAGAAATGCAATTATAAAAGTTAATTGATATTTTTTCATATTTTGTTTAAATTATGTTTTATTTTGTTTTAAAATCAATAAAATGTTATCGAATTTTGATCACGTAGTTTTCAAATTCTATTTCACATTACCGTTTTAGATAAACAGTTATTTACTGAGTTGAAGATACTTCTATAGGTGTCATAATTCTAACCATAAAACTAATACAATATTTTATATTACCCAATACTCTAAAATAAAGCTGTCTTCTTTTCGATCCAAATCGAGGCAATTGTTTTAATTTAAAGATGAATATTATACTTTCTTCACAACTAATTTTCCTGCAATGTAACCCATCGGAATATATGCTAATCCTAAATCTAAAATGGTGAACCATGTTGGAGATGGTAGCATGATCACATTTGATATTCCTCCAATTAAAAATACGAATCCTATTACCATTGCAAATTTTATCTTGTTGTTCGCAGCGATGAGTGCTGCAACAAATGCGCCTACAAATGTTCCAAGTGCATGAGCCAAAAATGGCATAATAAAATGTTTTGGTTCAAATAAATGTAACGAAGCTTTTAATCCTTCCATTGTAGTTACATCAGCACCATTCGGTGGTGGAATAATAGATCCACTAATCATAATAATTGCCATGTTTACTACACTGCCGATAATTATTCCAACAACTACAGCTAAAATGTTTTTAATGATTGGGTTCATGTTTGTTTGGTTTTGGATATTATTAGGTGCTTAAATTTTATACTATTTTTGAAAAAAATTTTAAGTGTTTTATCGTTTATAACTACTAAACTACAAATTTAATATTAACTTTTAACGGATTCATTCTCTATCGATCGTAAAAAATTAGTTTTTGATATTATGAATTAATTAGCTTTGAGTTAATGATTACTATTTTTTAACTTTATTTGCTTCAAAAAGAACATTAATCCAATGGCTGAATTAAAAACTAAAAAAACCGAACTTAGTGTTAACGATTTTTTAAATGCAATTCCCGATGTACAAAAGCAAGAAGATGCTTTTACTATTTTAAAGATAATGGAAAAAGCAACCAAAGCGAAAGCTAAAATGTGGGGCACTGCAATTATTAGTTTTGTTGATCTTCGCTTAATATATTAAAGTGGACGTGAGCTCACTTGTTTTGTAATGGGGTTTTCTCCACGTAAGCCGAACTTTGCAATGTACATTTTTGGTATTGTCGAATAGCAACTAACACTTCTTAAAATATTAGGTAAAAATAAAACAGGTAAAGGTTGTTTGTATCTCAACAAATTAGAAGAAGTAAATTTCGCTGTTTTAAAAGAAATAGTAATCAAAGAAGTTTTAAATAATTATTGATTTCCTTTTTAAGGGTACTTTATAATTAATGATATAAATTTATATGTACCACTATATATTTTTAATGGAGTAGGGCATAGCGCAATAAAAAAGGGAATCATTGCTGATTCCCTTTTTTAAATTTATAGGCTTAAACTTATTTTACAGCCTTCAAGATCGCTTCAAAAGCTTCTGGATTATTCATTGCTAAATCAGCTAGAACTTTACGGTTAATGTCGACATTACTTTTATGTATTGCACCCATAAAAACTGAGTATGACATTCCATGTTCACGTGCTGCTGCATTAATACGTTGTATCCACAAAGCGCGGAAATTACGTTTTTTGGTTTTACGGTCGCGGTAAGCATATTGCAAACCTTTTTCTACCGTATTTTTTGCTACTGTCCAAACATTTTTGCGGGCACCGAAGTTACCTTTCGCTAGTTTGAGAACCTTTTTTCTTCTTGCCTTGGAGGCAACGCTGTTTACCGAACGTGGCATTTTTTTCGTTTTTTGGAATTAGCGGCCTATTCTTTCGAATGACTCTTGATGCTAAGTACCTGGTTAAAATTAATTTGAGTTACAATGGCGCTTATTAAGCTGCACCAAGCATTCTCTTTACTCGATACACGTCCGTCTTGTGAACTAAACCTGTAGAGGTCAAACGGCGCTTACGCTTCGTATCCTTTTTGGTCAGGATATGACTCTTGTAAGCGTGCTTACGCTTGATCTTTCCTGTGCCCGTCAATTTAAAACGTTTTTTGGCACTGGAATTACTTTTCATTTTTGGCATGGGTAATTGTATTTAACGAACTCTATTTAATATCTGTATCTTTTTCTTTCAATTCAATTTCTGGTTCTCCTTCAGCTTCAGCATTTGCTATCTCTTCAGATTTTTTTGGAATCTCTACTTTAGTTGCTTTTGCAGCCTTCTTGATATTTGGAAGAGGAGCTAGGTGTAAAAACATCCTATTTCCTTCTAGCTTCGGAAGCATTTCCACTCTTCCAAATTCTTCCAATGCTTGAGCAAATTTAAGGAGAATGATTTCTCCCTTTTCTTTGTAAGCTATTGATCGACCACGGAAATGAACATAAGCTTTAACCTTAGCACCTTCTTCAAGGAATTTGATCGCATGCTTCACTTTGAAATCGAAATCGTGCTCATCCGTATTCGGACCAAAACGAATCTCCTTCAAAACTTGTTTAGCAGCTTTCGCCTTCGTTTCCTTTTCTTTTTTCTTGCGTTCGTAAAGGAACTTTTGATAATCAACAATCTTACATACTGGAGGATCAGCCTGAGCAGCAATTTCTACCAGATCAAGTTCTTTCTCTTCGGCGATGCGTAATGCTTCTTCGATAGATACTACTTGAGGCTCAATACCATCTCCAACTAAGCGGACATGCGTTGCCTTGATCTTATCATTAATTTTATGTTCCGGTTCTCTTTTTACCGGGAACCTGTTCCTGCCGAAATTCGGCCGAGAGTTGGGAAAAGTTGCTATGGTGCCTCCTTTTTGATTATTAGATATAATGAACTGGTTTTGATTCCAGTGTACTTAAATTCGTGAATGTGTTTACTAGTAAAATTCTTCTGTTATTTAATCCTTAATTCCCAATAACGTATCAAATTTATTATCAAATGACATATTAAGGAAATTTACGAGCCTGCGAATATCGTAATTTATCGGCAATTGTGAAAGTTTTTCGATGATGATTCTTGGCAAATTGTACCTTTTTTTATATTTACTAACCCATGAATTAATCCATGGGCTAGTAAATAGATTTTTTGCAATGAAAATTATACTTCAAGCATACTTTTTACTTCATGTTGAACTTTACTAATGAATTCTTCGATTTTCAAACTTCCTTGATCACCTTGCCCATGTAGTCGAACCGAAACAGTTCCTTCTTCAGCTTCCTTCTCTCCAACAATTAACATGTATGGGATCTTTTTGATTTCCGCTTCGCGAATCTTTTTACCAATTTTTTCATCACGATGGTCAATAGTACCTCGGATATCAGAATTGATCAATTGCTGTAAAACATTTTTAGCATAATCATTATACTTTTCGGATATTGGGAGTATCGTAACTTGATGTGGGGCTAACCATAGTGGAAAATTTCCTGCATAATGCTCAATTAAAAACCCGATAAATCGCTCATGCGTTCCTAACGGAGCTCGATGAATGCAAATTGGTGTTTCCATCTCATTATTAGCATTTCTAAACGTCAATCCAAATCGTCCTGGAACAGCAAAATCTACTTGATTAGTTGCTAACGTGAATTCTCGTCCAATAGCACTCCAAACTTGAACATCTATCTTAGGACCATAAAACGCGCCTTCATCGGCCACTTCCACGTAAGGGATATTCGAATCGATCAACACTTTACGAACCATGTCCTCTGTTTCTTTCCAAAGCTCAGGCTCATTCACATATTTTTTCCCCAATTTCTCGGGTGAATGTGTTGAGAAACGCATCACATATTTTTCTATCCCAAATATTTTAAAATATTTAAGATACATATCATTCACAGCATTGAATTCCTGTGCAAACTGATCTTTACTGCAATAAATATGTGCATCATTCATCTGTAAACAACGTACTCGCATTAAGCCAAATAATTCACCACTTTGCTCGTAACGATAGCACGTTCCATATTCAGCTAAACGAATGGGAAGATCACGATATGAAGGATTAAGTTCTTTAAAAATTTTATGATGATGCGGACAATTCATCGCCTTGAGATAATAACGCTCGCCATCAAATTCCATTGGTGGAAACATTGAATCCGCATAGTAGGGAAGATGTCCACTTGTTAGATACATGCTCTCCTTAGCAATATGCGGCGTACGCACACGCTTATAACCAGCCATTAACTCTGTCTTCTTCGCCAATCGTTCTAACTCTTCAATTATCACAGCACCATTAGGCATCCATAGGGGTAATCCCGGACCAACATCATCATCAAAAGTAAAAATCCCCATCTCCTTACCAATCTTACGATGATCTCGTTTTTTAGCCTCTTCAATCATCACAATGTACTCATCCAATTCCTGCTTTTTAGGAAAAGTTATTCCGTAGATACGAGTTAGTTGTGGATTATTTGAATCGTTTTTCCAATAAGCACCGGCAACATTTAAAAGTTTAATTGCTTTAATCGAACCAGTACTTGGAATATGTGGCCCACGACATAAATCCGTAAAGTTACCTTGAGTATAAAACGTAATTGTTCCATCTTCAAGGTTACTTAATAAATCAAGTTTATATTGATCCTGCTTCTCTGTAAAGTAAGCAGTGGCTTCAGCTTTTGTCATCTCCTTTCGGATATACGGATTATTTTGCTTAGCAAGTTCCGCCATTTTATCCTCGATCAATTTAAAATCCTCGGAAGAAAAGGAGCGACCTCCAAAATCAACATCATAATAAAATCCACTTGAGAGTGCTGGTCCAACCCAAAACTTTATACCAGGGAAACTAGCTTCTAATGCTTCCGCCATCAAATGGGCTGATGAGTGCCACATTGTATTCTTGCCTTCATCGTCTTTCCACGTTAGTAGTTGCAGAGAGGAATCACTGTCAATTGGGCGCATTAAGTCACGGACTTCTCCATTTATCTTCGCAGCAAGAACGTTACGGGCTAAGCCTTCACTGATCGATTTTGCAATATCCATAGCGTTGGTGCCTTTTGGGTAGTCACGCACGGAATTGTCGGGCAAGGTAATTTTGATATTCATAAATTATGTGAACGAGGTGCAAAGATAATACAGGATACAATGCTGTCCTTCGTTGTGTTACTGTTACTGATAAAAATCTTTTATTTCTTGCTGTAGAAAAAACGAATCTTATGATAATTTTGAGAGAATCATTGAGGAGAAAGGTGCTAATTCAAATTCATGTTCATTGGCTTCACAATCAGGATGAGATGCGTAGATTAATTGAAAACTGTGCTTAGGATCATCTTCGTTTTTTAGAATTACACTTTCGTTAATGAGATTATTTAATATTAAAAAGGTGTTATTTTGATAAGAAATAGAAAAAATAAGCACTTCATTTTCTTCGCATTGTACTGTATTAATTTCACCAAGTTCAAGTATTTTATTTGTATTGCGAATGCGAATCAAGTTTTTGTAAAGATGGTAAATTGATGATGGATCTTCTCGTTGTTCATCTAAAGGATCGACCGTTGCATCAGTACTAAAAATTGGTTTTATCCAACGCGTACGATCATTATCTTTTTCATTTTTCCACAAAAATGGTTCTCGAATATTTTCATCAGGCTTGTTTCCAAGCATACCAATTTCTTCACCGTAATATATAAATGGAATACCTGGTAAGGTAAGTAATATTGCTGCTGCCAATTTTATTTTTCTACTATCACCATTAAGGCGTGATGCAATTCTTTCTTGATCATGATTACTTAAAAAAATGGAATCCTTTGATTGTGGCTCAACGCCTTTATAAAGATCACGAACACCTTTTAACCAAACTGGCAAACAATCATGTTGACCATTTAAAACAGCTTGTGTGATGTGTTCTGATAGTTCAAAATTAAATGCGGATGTTACTCCTTTGTATAGGTATGGTGCGATATATCCGCATGATTCAGCAATTTCACCAACAACTATTGCATCAGGATTTAAAGTTGAAACATGAGAACGAAATTCTTGCCACCATTTATAATTTGCATCTTCTTTACCTGGAGGAAAAATATGCATTGCAGCATCTAAACGAAATCCATCCACACCTAAATTTAACCAGAAAGTTGCAATATCTTTTGCTGCTTTTCTAACGGCTAGATTATCATAATTAAGATCAGGCATTCCGCTCCAAAAAAGTCCATAATAAAATTCGTCTTGCGGCCCTGCCTTAGGGACATGCCATGAAGAAATTTCATTAGCAGGAATCTCTTTTGCTTTTTTCCATACATACCATTTTCGATAGGGATTTCGTTTACTTTGCATCGCAGCTTGAAAATAATGATGTTGATCACTAGTGTGGTTTAACACCATATCAAGAATTATTTTTATTCCTCGATGATGTGCATTTTGAATCAATAAATTAAATTCAGCTATAGTTCCATATTCAGGATCTATTGAATTATAATTCGTCACATCATATTTATGATACGATGGTGATGGAAAAATTGGAAGTAACCACAAACCTTCAATTCCTAGTTCTGAAAAATAATCCATCTTTTCTATCAAGCCATTCAAATCACCAATTCCATCCTTATTTCCATCAGCAAAACTTCTTACAAAAACCGAATACCAAACTCCCATATTGATTATGATTTTTTATTCTGTGAAAATAGAAACAAATTCAGGATTGTAATCATTCGTATTATCACTTGACTTTGTACATATAGAATCTCCATTGTCCATAATCTAGTTTCAATCCACTCATCGACCCTGTAGGGGTCGAATGTTTATAACATCGCATGAAATGCGATGTTATAAACATCAACTAATTCTCGACCCTGAAGGGGTCGAATATCTTTTCAAGGTTTGGTCAACGCAAAAGTCACTAATTTTGGAATCCCTAAAATATCCTGATTATTAGCATTTGAAAACAATTCAACCGCAAGATTTTTCTTTCTTCGAACAAGTTTATGAAGTAGTGAAGCTTATCCCAAAGGGACGTGTAACCTCTTATGGTGCAATTGCAAAATATCTCGGCGCAGCTCAATCTGCTAGGATGGTAGGTTGGGCAATGAACGCGTCGCACACAATTATTCCACCAATTCCCGCGCATAGAGTCGTGAACAGAAACGGATTATTAACGGGAAAACATCATTTTGGAGAACCTAACAAAATGCAACAACTACTTGAAAAGGAAGGAGTGAAATTCGATGTTGATCAAATTTTAAATTTTAAAAATATTTTTTGGGATCCCATGATAGAGTTGGCATTATAGCCGCTTCTATAACAGGAGAAGGGTAGAAAAAATTAGTCAATAATGCATTTAAGCCATTGTCATTTTTTAATTTAATTCGAGTACTCTATACTTATGAAAAATAAAATTTAAATTCTTCACAATAATTTGATTTACCTAATCAATTTCATCAAAATTCAAGTGTTTATTTTTGCAATGAGTTATTTTAAACCTACTGCATAAGTACACATGGATTGATTCTATTACATTTAAAGGATTAATAAAACATACCGTGGTATAAAAATTATTTAAGAAAAAATCAAATTTTCTTTCGTTCAAAAATGCGTTTTCATGTATTAAATTATTGGAAATTATAACGTGCATAAAATTAAATAAATCTTCAAATACAAATTTTTTACATGTTTATATTTAAATGGTTGTATGTAATTTTGGATATTTCACTTAGAATTGGTGGCAACTTATCCATTTCCTTACCTTGAGTCATAATAGTTAATAAATATGGATTATTATTAAGGTATATAATTGCAATCTCATGCAATTCCTTACCAAGTGGAGTACCTTGTTCTCCAAATTTATGTACTATAGAAATTTCTTTAGGAATAGCATGCGCAATACCTAGCTGAAATGTACTTTTAGATAAAAGTGTTAATGCATATTCTGAACTAGCAGTTTTTAAATAAGTTGAACTATAAAGTATTCTTAAAAACTTTGATACATCAACCGCAGAAATGGAAAAATTTGGACTGTTTTCCGGAGGTTCAGGAAGTCCAATATCTGTAAAGAGCTTCTTAAAACCATTCATATTTACGTTCTGAATCAAAAGCATTGTAGCAGCATTATCAGAATTCTCTATCATTGCCTCAAGAAGCTCATTCGCCTTATATGACTTCCCAACTTGAATCATCTTATCAGGAAACTCTTGGGTAGGCATGTTGCTAAATACCTTTTCGTACTTGATTTGTTTATTTAACAATGTAGGATTGTCTTCTGCATATTTCAAGTAAGTTAATAATATAGGAATCTTAATGAGACTACCTGGATGAAAACCTTCATTTCCATTAATATTCATCCAGCTTCCATCATTTAGTTCTCTAAAATAAACTGATGCATTGCTTATTTCACCAATTGATTTTTTGCTCTCAATAAAGGTATTAATTTCATTTTTTAGTGAAAGTAAATCTTCCGATTCATTAGGGATATCTGTTAATAGTAATGGGTGAACAAACTTGAAATCTTTCGTACGAACCTGACTCATCTTCGTGATGCAAGTATTGTATTCTATCTTCTGTAGATTTTGAGAATTATTTGCGAGCGCATATTGATTTAAATAATAGTAGTTGCCCCCTGCAACGATCAAAAGTATTATTACAATGTAATAAACAGGAAGTTGCTTTACAAAGATTTCTTTAAAAAAGTGTAGAATTTTCATTTTGGATGTATGTTCTTATAGTAAAATTACAATTTGCCTTTTAATAAATGAACTATTTTTTCCATTTTCTTGCTGAACTGGATATATTAATATTTAAATGGTAAAAAATATAAATTGTATTCAGAGGACATGAAGACCTTTGAAGGGTTAAACTTATTTAGAAAGGTAAATAGATAAAAAAATCCGCCCTTTTGAGGCGGATTTTTTTCAATGAGTTTGAATAATTATGCTTCTACGCGAACGTTTACTGCATTCATTCCTCTTTTACCTGGAGTTACTTCGAATACTACAGCATCACCTTCACGAATTTCGTCTTTCAGTCCTGTTGAATGAACAAAAATGTCCTCTCCTGATTCACTGTCATTGATGAATCCGTAACCTTTGGTTTCATTGTAAAATTTTACTTTACCTTTTTTCATTTTAATAATGTTGAGTTTAATTAATGCATCAAAGATACACAAATTAGCTTATATCAAGAGGTTTCATCAAAAAAATATCTCATTAAAACTCTTTTATGCTGAATTCATGTTTTTTATAGATGTAATTTAATTACTTTAGTTCTTAAGTTGTTGAAAGTTAAATAGTTATTTTGAATTTAAATCATGCTATTTAAAATTTAAATTGAGGTATTTTCACTTAATTTTATAGTTTGCAAATGTATTTTCTATTGATAAGTAGGTTTTTTGCCGCTTATAATAATCGTAAATTTGTGCAATTCACAAAAATCAAGCATTTTTAAATTCATGATTATTCTAAACTATTTCATTTATTATTTCATTATCATACCGATATCACTATTACCTTTTAGGGTTTTATACTTTCTTTCCGACGTACTCTTTTTCGTTTTGTACTACCTTGTAGGTTATCGTAAAAAAGTAGTGCTTGAAAACCTCCATAATTCATTTCCTGAAAAATCAGAAATGGAAATTAATCATATTGCTTTGTTGTTTTACAAACATCTCTGTGATATCATGGTTGAAACTATAAAATCTTTTACCATTTCGGATAAATCAATAAGTTTAAGAATGATTTTATTGAACCCTGAACTTCTTAATAAATTTTTTGACAATAAAAAAAGCATCATACTTGCGGGAGGACATTACAATAATTGGGAGTGGATCGCTACTGCAATAGATAAACAAATTAAGCATCAAACGATAGGTTTGTATTTGCCATTATCAAATCTTTTTTTTGATAAGAAAATGAGAGAAAGCAGAAGTAAGTTCGGGCTTATTTTGGCAAGTACTAGAAAAGTAAAAGCTGTTTTTGATGAATATAAAAATCATTTAACTGCTACTATTTTTGCTGTTGATCAATCTCCGGGTCATCCTGGAAAGTCGTATTGGCTTAAATTTTTAAATCAAGATACACCAGCACTATTTGGTGCAGAGAAATATGCAAAGGATTACGATTACCCAGTGTTGTATGGAACAATTAATAAAGTTAAACGTGGTCATTATACTTTTCAATTTAGTACTATAACCGAACATCCACGTGATACTGCTCATGGTTATATTATTGAAACTGTAACAAAACTAATCGAAGAACAGATCATAAAGGAACCACAATATTGGTTATGGACACACAGAAGGTGGAAACACAAAAGAGAAACTCCAGAATCGAAAATTAATATTCATTAGTTGATGTTATAACAGAAGCCCTGAAATACTAATACTTCAGGGCTTCTTTGTGTGATTCCAATATTTTTAATTTGAACTTTTAACTCGCCGATCTTTCGACCAAGTACGATCATTGTTATTCGTTCGTCTTGGTGGCGCTGATCTTCTCTGTGAATTATTTTGATTGTTCTTTGCTGGTGCTGAAGTGCGCTGAGTAGGCATATAGTCACTCATCGGATAGGGATGTTCAGTAACTGTAGGAATTGATTTTCCAATCAATTTATGAATGTCCTTTAAATATTCCTTTTCTTCTTCATCACAAAAAGATATTGCAATACCACTTGCTCCAGCACGACCCGTTCTTCCAATTCGATGAACATAAGATTCTGGAATATTTGGTAACTCATAATTAAACACATGTGATAATTGATCAATGTCAATTCCTCTAGCAGCAATATCTGTAGCAACTAATACACGAGATAAGCCATCTTTGAAATTATTTAATGCTCTTTGTCTTGCGTTTTGTGATTTGTTACCGTGAATTGCATCCGATTTAATTCCCGCTTTCACAAGATCTTTTACAACTTTATCAGCTCCATGTTTTGTACGTGTAAATACAAGTGCAGATGCAATTGCAGGATTGCCTAAAAGGTGAAGTAGTAATGACTTTTTGTCTTTCTTCTCCACAAAATAAACGTGTTGTTCAATAGTATCTGCCGTAGATGAAACTGGAGCAACTTCAACTTTCTTTGGTTGATGTAAAATTGAATCAGCTAACTTTTGAATCTCTGATGGCATTGTGGCAGAGAAAAATAATGTTTGACGTTTAGCAGGTAATTTTGCAATTACTTTTTTAACATCATGTATGAATCCCATGTCTAGCATACGATCCGCTTCATCAAGTACAAAGAATTTAATGTGATGCAAAGAAATAAATCCTTGATTCATCAAGTCTAATAAACGACCAGGCGTTGCAACTAAAATATCAACACCTTTTTTTAATGCATTTGTTTGTGCTAGTTGAGATACACCACCAAAAATTACCATGTGACGTAGATTGCAATGCTTACCATAAGCTTCAAAGCTTTCATCAATCTGAATGGCTAATTCACGAGTTGGTGTTAAGATTAATGCTTTGATTTTTTTGTTGCCTTTGTCTTCATGACGTTCTTCATGTAGAAGTTGAAGTATTGGAATTGCAAATGCCGCAGTTTTCCCAGTGCCTGTTTGAGCACATCCTAAAAGATCTTGTTTAGCAAGTAAAATTGGAATTGCTTGCTCCTGTATTGGAGTAGGAGTTGTGTAACCCTCAGTTTTTAAAGCCATGAGGATAGGCTCAATAAGATTTAATTGATCGAAGTTCATTCGTTGAATAAATTAATGTCGGCTTTCTTAGTTAAAGATTCTTAATCAAAAGCCTGATGAGAAAGATTCCTTTTGTGTCATGCACCAATTATATAGATAGGGCTTAACGTTGCTAATCAATATTTGATTAGCAGTAAAAATTGACTAAAGGCTATCAATTTAAGAGGGGGATTTTAATTGAGCGGAATAGCAAAAATCTATAAATTTTTGTCTCAATTTATTTTGCGGTAGATGATAATAATATCCACAAAACGCCATTATTACCACAAAGGTAAGCCAAATACTCCCGAAAACCTAATTATAGCTTTCATGGTTTCATACGTTTGAAATCTAAAAATGTTATTCAAGCAAATTTATTTTTTATTGTTGAATATAAATGTTGAAATATCATCGATAACATAAGAAGCAACATTGTGTTGTTCTTCGTATTCTTTCGGAACGCTTAATTCACCCTGACCTTCAAAAAACAAATGATTCAATTTATCATATAATTGAAAGCTAACATTTTTTTTTCCTTTCAGCGCAATTTTCCATAAATCAAATTCTTTTGTTGTTACTTGATAATCACGCTTACCTTGAAGTATAAATAATGGCGTTTTGATTTTCGAAGCAACTGTTGTTTGGTTATAGTTTTGTAGATTTAGCCAGTATGCTGCTGGAGTTTGTAGCGGTAATGAATCTGTTGAAGTTTTAACATTAAGTAAATTGCTTTTTGCTAATTCACATTGCTTTTTCACTACATTTAAATTTTTTTGATCGTCAGAAGTGAATTCATCCATATGCATCAAATAATTTGTTTGATCAATAACTAGATCAGGAAGAGGTCTTGCATTTCCAGCCATTATAATTGCCCCAGCAATTTCTGGATTTTCCATTGCAATTTTTGGTGTTAACATCCCACCTAAACTATGTCCAATAATAAATATTTTTTTAGAATCAATTTCTTTAATACTTTTTGCAAATGCGATCGCGGCCTTTACATCAATTGTTGTCTCTTCGTCCACAGTTAATTTATCCTGCATTTCTTTCATCTGTTCGGAATACACAAGTGTTCTTTTATCATATCGTAAAACAGCAATTCCTTGTGCAGATAATCCATAAGCAATATCCTTAAAAATTTTATTCGGACCAATACTTTCGTCTTTATCATTTGGACCAGATCCATGTACTAAAATAACAATTGGGAAATGAGTTCCAACTTTAGGTAATGTTAACACTCCTGGAAGTTGGTATTCGCCACTACTTATTTTTATGTCTTTTTCAAGGATGGAATCTTGCCTTGCATAATTGGGAATTTTATAACTTAATTTTGGTGTAGGAGGAAGAAATTGCAATCCACTTATTTTATTCGTCTCGTTAAATTTAACTCGAAAATTAAGGCTCATATTTTCAAATTCACATAATTGATCCACTACTATTGAGCCATCCATTTGACGCCTTGAAGGAGACGATGTTTTGCTCTTAAACGCACCAAATTTATCAAGTAATGACGCATAAATTTGGCTTAGTTTCTCTTCGCTTATTTTGGATGCAATGTTATCATCAAAGAGTTCCGTTACTTTCTTAAATTCTTTATTATTTAAATTATTGAGTATTTCCGCTGCAGCTCCTTCTGGAGTCATCCGATTTTGTGCCTCAATTTTAGAAATGGAAATTAGAAGAAATATAATTATTAGAATATTTTTCATTTTATTTTCGAGGAATTAATCGATTTGAATTTTAAATAGGAATAAATAATTGGTAACCCAGCAATGGCAAAAATATAAGTGGGCAATATTATTTTGTTAGGAGGTAATAAATACACTGCAAACAAAGCAACTATTGAGATGCCAACCCATAATTTTCCGGCAAAACGATGCGTCAAGTTCCAAACTTCTTCGCTTTCTAATGTCCAAGGAACGCGTATGCCTATAAAATAATTGGAACGTAAATTACCAAGATAATTTCCTAATATTAAAAATATGGCAATTACAGAATAAGTACCAATCACAGAAATATTAATTTTATTTCCTAATGAATAATAACAAACTAGTAAAATAATTTCGCACAAAAATAAATGGAGTAAAGTGCGAATGATAGTATATTTACTTATGAATAATGCGTAATTGCTTTTTCGCGGATCAATGTAGGGCGTAATTAAAAGTAAAATGTAAGTAAAAATATTTATTCCAGGTAAAAGAATCAACCCTACAATTTTTGAGGCATAATTGTTGGGCTCTCCATCCATATTAAAGTGGATTGGAACCTGTGCAGGAAATTTTCCCCAGTTAATTGCAATATAAATTATGGGAATTATTAAGAGTATCCAATTAATCAATTCCTGTTTTATCGTTTTCATTTTCTTCGTGTTTTAATTTCTTTTTTCTGGGATATATCCAACATCCATTTCATAATTCCATCAAAAACTGTTGTGTTTAATGAATAGCGTATAAACTGTCCTTCTTTAATCGAAACAACCATGTCTGCCTGACGAAGTAAATCAAGATGATGAGAAATACTTGGCTTACTGATTTCAAAAGCATCTGCAATTTCACCCGCTGTCATATCCTTTTCCCGTAGTAGCTCTAGTATCTTCCTTCTTGTGGGATCATCTAGCGCTTTGAAAGCAATATTCATTTCTAAGTTTATATAATTAGGCAAATATCTAAATATTAAATTTATTTCCAAATTGTATTTTTGTTTTGCGCCTTTATGTTCTTATTCACTCCTTTCAATCAGCCATTCGTGTTAAGGAGTTAGGATTACCTACCTTTGCACCGAAATATTAATTAAAATGATGATTGCTAA
Source organism: Bacteroidia bacterium (assembly GCA_038206385.1). GTDB lineage: Bacteria > Bacteroidota > Bacteroidia > AKYH767-A > OLB10 > JANXSD01. The sequence goes on from JBBRAW010000017.1 coordinate 21,122, forward strand.
GGCGCTGGAGAACTTAAAGATTGCTGCATTAAATGAGATGCAGAAAACTACACTTGAAGCAGCAAAGGAAGATAAAGATTTAATTCTTTTATCACCTACAGGATCAGGAAAAACGCTTGGTTTTTTACTTCCTTTATTAAAGAGATTGAAAGACGACAAAAAAGGAGTACAAGCATTAATACTTGTTCCTTCACGTGAATTAGCAATTCAAATTGAACAAGTTTTTAAGTTAATGTCTACTGGTTATAAAGTAAATTGTTGTTATGGTGGTCATCCAACTAAAACAGAACGCAATAATTTATCAGATCCACCAGCAGTACTTATTGGAACTCCCGGACGAATTGCTTATCATGTGCGCAACGAAAGTTTCGATGTAAATGAAGTTCGGTTTTTAGTTCTTGATGAATTCGATAAGGCGCTTGAATTAGGTTTTCAGGATGAAATGTCGTTTATAATTTCTCACTTAAAAAAAGTTCAACGTCGGATACTTACTTCTGCAACAAAGATGGATGTTATTCCAGCTTTCGCAGATTTAAAAAATTCTTTCGAAATTAATTTCTTGAAAGATGTTCCTAGTGCGCCAGATTTAAAATTATCAATTGTTCGTTCTGTTGGTGTGGATAAACTTGAAACTTTATTTAAATTGATTTGTAAAGTAGGCAATAAAGCAACTTTAGTTTTTTGTAATCACCGTGATGCTGTTGAACGTATTAGTGTTCTTCTAAAAAGTAAAGGAATATATCATGATATTTTTCATGGTGGAATGGAGCAAGAGGATAGAGAACGTGCATTAATAAAATTTCGAAATGGAAGTCATCGTATTTTAATTACTACCGATCTTGCATCACGTGGATTAGATATTCCAGAAATTGAAACTGTTGTTCATTACCAAATTCCTATTAACGAGGAGGCATATACGCATCGTAATGGACGAACAGCACGTATGTATGCAAAGGGAAAAGCATATTTGGTTCTTGCCGAAGATGAACATAAACCTGCATTCATTAAAGAAGATTTAGCAGAAGAAATTTTAAATGAAAATACAGTGTTGCCATCACCAACTGAGTGGACTACAATTTTTATTGGTGCTGGAAGAAAAGATAAAGTAAATAAAGTTGATATTGTTGGATTACTTCTCCAAAAAGGTGATCTGCTTAGAGACGAATTAGGTAAAATAGAAGTGCTTGATAATTTTGCCTACGCCGCAATCAAATCAACTAAGGTGGATAACTTATTGAAACTTATTTCCAACGAAAAAATTAAAAATAAAAAAGTGAAGATGGCAGTATCTTTTTAATTTAAAATAGTTCACTTAAAAAGTGAATTATTTTAAATTATATCATCTATATTTTTGAATTCTAAATTGCCTTATTCAATTTCATTTTCCAAGTACGATGCTTCCTCGGTCATACTAGATCCAGCAACTAATTTATTAATTGAAAGAATTTCTTGTTCACTCAAAAGACGAAATTCTCCTTGAGGAATTCCTTCAAGTGTTATGTTCATAATTCGAATTCTATTTAATGTTTGAACTTTGTATCCGAAAGCCTCACACATTCTTCTAATTTGACGATTTAATCCTTGTGTAAGTATTATTCGAAACTGATACTTACTCTCCATTTTAACAAAACATTTTTTTGTAATGGTTCCTAATATTCCAACACCATTCGACATTTTCGAAATAAAATCATCGGTGAGTGGCCGATCAATTGTGACTACATATTCCTTTTCATGATTATTTCCAGCACGTAAAATTTTATTTACAATATCACCATCATTCGTCAAAAATATTAATCCTTCTGATGGCTTATCTAAGCGACCAATTGGGAAAATTCTTGTTGGATAATTGATGAATTCGATGATATTAAATTTGTCTTTTAAATCAGTTGTACAAGTAACGCCAACAGGTTTATTAAATGCCATATAAATAAATTCTTCTGCAACTTTCATTGCTATTCCGTCAATACTTACGATATCATTCTTACTAACTTTTGTTCCTAATTCTGCATTGACTCCATTTACTTGAACACGCTTTTCTTCGATAAGTCGATCAGCCTCTCTACGAGAACAAAAACCTGTTTCACTAATAAACTTATTTATGCGTTTAAAATTTTCTGCCTCTTCCACGTAAAACTATTTTTATTGATGGCTAAATTATTTTGAGAAAAATTATTTCCTCTTAAAATGTTTCGGTCGGTGATTTCCTTTCCCTTTATTTTTTTCTGGCTCGTAAGCTGGGCCTGCTAAAATATGCATTGGCAATTGTAACTTTCGAATTTCATCGCCAATTAAATCTTCAATCTTTTTAAATTTACCTTGATCATTAATATTTATAAATGTTAATGCAACTCCTGTTGATGCAGCTCGAGCAGTTCTTCCAACTCGATGAATATAATCTTCCGCATCTCCTGGTACATCATAATTTATTACCAAACCAATGGATTCAATATCAATTCCACGGCTCAAGATATCGGTTGCAACTAAGATTTGCAAATTATTATTTCTGAATTGGCGCAATACATCGTTTCGTTGTTGTTGATCTAAATCGGAATGTATTGCGGCCGCATTAAATTTTAATTTGCGTAATTCTTTTTCGAGATCTTTTACTTTTTCTTTTGTTGATGAAAAAATCAGTACACTACTAATTTCTTTTCCTTTTAAAAGATCGATAATCAACTCTATTTTTTGGGCATCATGAACCAAGTAAGCACCTTGAAGAACGCCTTCCGCAGGTTTTGAAACAGCTATGTTAATTTGTTCAGGATCGATTAGGATTTTCTTTGCCATCGTCCTGATTTTTGGAGGCATAGTTGCTGAAAACAATAATGACTGTCTTTCAGTAGGTAAAAAGCTAATGATTCGATTTAAATCATCACTGAAGCCCATGTCTAGCATACGATCTGCTTCATCAAGTATCAAATGTTTTAGTTGATCAATTTTTACATACCCTTGATTAAAATGAGTTAGCAATCTACCTGGTGTTGCAATGATAATATTGGCTCCTTCACTTAATGCTCTTTTTTCAATCTCAAATGAATCTCCACCTGTACCTCCGTAAATAGCTACAGCACTTATTGGAGTGAAATAAGAAAATCCTTGTAAGGCTTCGTCGATCTGTATCGCTAATTCTCGAGTAGGTACAATAATTAATGTGTTGATTGTCTCGGTGTGAGCTTTGATAATTTTATTAATAACAGGCAACAGGTATGCAGCAGTTTTACCGGTTCCAGTTTGTGCGCATGCAATTAGATCTCTATTAGCTAAAATTAGTGGAATGGCTAATACTTGTATTGGGGTCGGGCTGTTAAAACCCATCGAGGTCAATCCCTCTAGGAGTGATGCTTCGAAATTAAAATCTTTGAATGTCAAATTATTGGTTCGGTGTTTTGGTTTATTTTGATAAATACAGATTTATTGAGCTAAACATAACTTGGGGCAGCAATTGTTTTGAACAATGTAGTACATTTAATTATATTTTTCTTTATGGAACTCATTACTGGCATTCATGATGCGATAATTTCTTTGTTTATTTATTCACTAATTTGGACTTTTATAAGTCTTTTCCTCTCGAAATCTGTATTATTCTAAGATAATCCGCAAAGATCAGTATTTCTTTGGTATTCCCATGCAACTAATTAATTAAAGCCCACGTCATTATAGTTTACCATGTCAATTGTCCTGAATTAGGTTCAGTTACTAAAATAAATTTGGTAATCTAATTATTTAATCTACATTTGAATCATCAACCTATAAATACACACCCAATGAAAAAACAATTACTATTTACAATTTGCCTGCTAATTTCGGGGATTGCAGCACAAGCTTCCCACTTGATGGGAGGTCAAATGACATCACGTAATATCGGAGGATTGACTTACGAAGTTACTTTAACGGCTTACCGTGATACCTTAGGTATTCCAATGTACACCACAGCAACAATTAATTACAATGACACAAGTGTAGTACCCTTCGCATCTCACATTGTACCTGTTTCACCTGCCTTCGCATTTGGAAATGGAGTTGAAAGATACACGTACGTTGATACTATTACGTTTGCTGCTTCAGGAACTTATAATATGTGGTGGGAAGATTGCTGTAGAAATGGAGCAATTTTAAATACAACAAATCCAGGTGGCGAATCATTTCATTTGGCAAATACCATTTTAGCTGATTCTACTAATTCATCGCCTGTTTTCTTAAATGAGCCTATAACAATTGCTCAATTAGGAGTTCCTTTTACATATAATCCATTACCATTTGATGCTGATGGTGATTCTATTTCTTGGATGTTGGATGTGCCATTATCATCGGGTGGAGCTGTGGTTAGTGGTTATGTTTTGCCTTCTTCTGATACACTTGTTCCATTTACAATGGATCCTGTAACAGGCGAAATAACTTTCTTGCCAAATGCAGTAGGCTATTATGTTGCCTCTATGTTGGTAAAGGAATTTCGCGCCGGGGTTCAAATCGGTGAGATTCGTAGAGACATGCAAATTATTGTAGTTGCTTCTGTAAATACTCCTTCACCAATAAGTTTAATCTCAACGAATGCACCTTTCTCTGGTAAAAATTATACTATTGAACCTGGAACAGCATTTAACTTTACAGTTGTTGCGAATGATCCTGATGGTTATGCAATAAATTTCTCTTCTAATGGCGAAGCATATCGATTAGCTAACCCCGCTACATTCTCTTCTAATGCTACAATGGGAACAGCTACTGGGTCATTAACATGGACCCCTAACGCAAGCAATGAGCGTTCTAGACCATACATCATTGGTTTACGTTTAAATGAGCCTTATGGAATCTATAATTTTGCTAGTGATATTAGCATTTACCTTCGCGTTCAAACTTCTACAGGAATTAATAATCCAGCTAATGCTGATACTAAATTTACCATCTATCCAAATCCAACAAGCGATTATATGATGTTGAATTTCTCTTCAAAAAGCAATAGTAATGGTCTAATAGAAATCCGTAATTTAGCAGGACAAATAATGAAATCTTACGAAGCTATAAAGGTTGTAAATGGATTGAATGTTATTCAGGTAAAAGATTTAAATCTTAGTGCTGGAATTTATATCGTGAATTTAATTCAGGATGGAAACACATTAGGAATTTCAAAAGTAAATATCCAGTAATATTAATATTTGATACATTTTTTAAATGATCCTGCTCAATTAGAATTTTGGGCAGGATCATTTTTTTTACCTGTTATAATTTATCTAAATAGTAAAGTCCTTCTCGTTTGATTTTTTTATTAATCTTATTGATAAAACTTTTTTCATTCTTAATTCATTCGTTGGAATATTTGGAATTACAATTATTAGAAATTGTTTAACTTTATGGTATTATAAATGGGCAATATGGTAATTTTTGCATTTTATAATCAAGATTTATAACTAGAGTGGTTTTTCTTTCCAATAATATTGATTTATCGAAAAAATGGAATAATCTTTGTCTGCGCAAAGCAAAATAACCAATAATCATGACCATAAAATTTCGAATACTCGGATTCTTTTTAATTACATTGATGCTTGCATCTTGTTCTCCTAAAATTCCTTTTACACAAACTATACGTGATCAATATAAACTTGATGCGTCAGAATTAAAGCATATTCAATTTTACTTATCTGATCCAATAGTTTTAAGAAGAGGTGATAATAAAGAGAATCAAAAATCAACAGAAGAAGGAACTTTAGTAGTTAAGAGTGGTAAGGATTTAGAACAAGTTGTTTTTAAGGGAAATACTCCCGGCGCTGTTTCTGAAATTGTAGATGGTCAAAAAATAACAATTGCTTTTGAAGACGGTGCTGAAAAATATTTAGTATTTGGTAGTAGCGGCGATCGTAATGGTTATTATAAACTGCAAGCGTTACAATGGTCGGGTGAAAGAGGTAAAATTAATTATGGTGGGCAAACATATTATTCTAATCGAGGTAGTGATAAAGCAATATTGTTATTCAAAATGAAAAGCTTACGTAATGTAAAAGTAGATGAGAAAATTGTGAAAGGGAAAAAGGTAAATTAAATTTTGATACATATATTCTAAAGCCTAAATACATTTTAATGTATTTAGGCTTTTTCTTGTTTGAATATTTTGGTTTTTCTGATCATTAAAATACCATGAAATGCAATAGCAAGTAAAATAACACTACTACCGATGTAAAATCCTGTATTCAGTATTTTGTCTTCATGGAAAATTAAAATTGCTAGAATAATGCTATAAAGTGGTTCTAAATTTAAAGATAAGTTCATGGTGAATGCATCCAATTTTTTCAAAGCATGAAGAGAGAGTGTGAATGCAAATGTTGTACAGCAAACACTCAAAATCAGTAGGTAAACGAAATCCATTTTTTCTGGAATAACGAATGAGCTTTGATTAAAATAAAACCATCCTGGAAGTAGAATTGTTAGAATTAAAAATCCTGTCCCTAATTCGTAAAATGTTATTAATCCTGGATCATATTTTCCGCTAATTCGTTTATTAAGAACAGTAAATAATGCCGCTAAGAAAGCACTTATAAGTGATAATATAATTCCTCTTAAATAAAAATGTTGTACAGTAAATATGATATATATTCCTGCGATTACTGCAAGTCCTAATATTATTTCAGACCATTTCGGTAACTTTCGATTTAGTAAAGGATTTAATAAAGCAGTAAATAATGCTACTGATGAAAAACAACTTATTGCGATGGAAACATTAGAGGCTTTGATAGCTCCATAAAACGTAATCCAATGTAATGTAACAATACTACCAATTCCTGCAAACTGCAACAATTGTTTGAGAGGAAGAATTTTAAATTGTTTAATGTAAATCAGATAAGCACATGTTGCTACGGCACTGAATAACATTCTGTACCAAACTAAAAGTCCTTCATCAAGATGAATTGCTTTTCCTAATATCGCAGTAAACCCCCAAAGCACAATTGCTATGTGCATTTGGAAGTAAGCTTTACGCATAGCTTAAAAACGAAGCAAGTTTTCGTAAAGTTCTTTGGTAGGCAATCCCATCACATTGTAATACGAACCTTGGATATATTCAACGCCAATCATTCCAATCCATTCTTGAATGGCGTAAGCACCAGCTTTATCCAAGGGTTGATATTTCTCAACATAATAGGTGATTTCTGCATCTCGTAATGCCTTAAAAATTACATCTGTTTTTACAAAAAATGATTCCGATTTTTTTGCAGACATAATACACACTCCAGTAATCACCATGTGGCGACGACCTGATAACAATCGAAGCATTCGTTCAGCATCTTTTGCATCTGTTGGTTTTCCAAGTAATAAATCATCCACAGCCACAAGTGTATCAGCAGTTATTACAATACCACCATCATGTACATCCGTTTTATACGCTAGTGATTTCTTCCTTGCTAAAAACATAGCACTATCTTCTCTACGAAAGTGTGCTGGGAAATCTTCCTCAACTGGTTTAGACATTACTTCATACGCAATTCCAAACTCTTTAAAAAGATGTTCACGGCGTGGAGAACCTGAGCCTAAAATAACTCGAGTATCTTTAAATTTTTCTTGTAAGAGGTTCATAATATTTATTGAAATGAAAAATAAAATAGTAACATTGATATAACGCCTGTAAACATAATCATTTTTGTAATTATACTGACTCTTGCAAATGAATTTACGTTGTTCGCTTTATAAATCATAGGTATTAATACAAGTAAAGGAATTTCAACAGTGCAGAGCAAATAATAAAATGGAAATGGATTATTCCATTGCTCGCTCAACCATTGAATTCCACCAATCAAAAGTAATATAATGATAGTCAGTAGTATAGATAAAAATTTAGTAAATTTAATTCCAACTGAAACGGGAAGCGTTTTGCATCCACACTCATTGTCACCCTTAAAATCTTGTAAATCCTTTAACAGTTCCCGAACTAAAGTTAGTAGAAATGCAAATCCAGTATATCCAGCTACCATACTTACAACAGCTGAATCTGCTAATGCAAAAGGCTCTGGAATAATTACAATCCAAACAGAAAAGGCAGTTAGCATCGCTATTATTAGATTCCCAAGAAGTGGAATACATTTATATGACGTGGCATAGAAATATAAAAATCCGGCAATTACCAGATTAATTATTCCAATATATTTATATCCTTTTATAAACGATAAATAAAATCCACCTAAAACACCAATAAAGGTGAGGATCATATACAAATTATAAACAGAATCAAGTTGTAAATTTTTTCCAATCAGTACTTTATCTGGCTTATTAATAGTATCGATTTCAACATCTTCTATATCGTTTATTAGGTATCCTCCGGCAGCAATAAAAACACAAGATAAAACGAGTATCAAAAACTCAAAAGGATTCATCAAAACAGATTTTCCTTGTAACAAAAGAATCGGCTGTATTAATGCATATCGCAAAAGAATTTGCATGATAAAAATCATCAATAAATTCGGCCAACGAATAATTTTTAGATAGTCCTTCATTTATTGCCAGTCGCCATTTAAGATAAGTACTTGCTCAATAACGTCACGCACACATCCTTCACCACCATTTTTTTCTGAAACATAAATACAAGCATTTTTTACTTGATGCACAGCATCCGCTGGACAAGTTGGAACAGCACATTTTTCCATCACAATAAGATCTGGCATATCATCACCCATATAAAGTACTTGGTTCATTCCGACTTGATGTTTAATGAGTAAATTGTCAAGAAGTGAAAGTTTATTTTCTACATTTAAATATACTTCTTTTATTCCTAAATTTTCTAATCTTTTCTGAACACCTTCAGCATTACTTCCGCTGATTACAAAAATATGATAACCCTTTTTTGCAGCTAATTGTAATGCATAACCATCTTTAATATTCATCTTACGTAGCATAATACCATCTTGCAAAATATGCAGACTTCCATCTGTAAGTACACCATCAATATCGAGCACAAAGCAACGCACATTTCGAAGTCTTTCTTTAAAGTTTTCTGACATTGGATTAAATTTTAAGGTGCGCAAAGATAGTTAATACCAATACTTGAATGGTAGAATGAAAAGTTGTTTGAATTTTGTTTTGCTTGCTATCTAATTAGCCTATAATTTTAGTGCTTGAACCAAACGAATGGCTTCAATAGCTTCTTTTACATCATGTACTCTCAAAATGGAAACCCTTTTTTGCAAAGCGATTGTATTTAAAATAGTAGTCCCATTTAACGCATCGATTGCTTTAATTCCAAGTAGTTTATTTATCATTGATTTGCGCGAGAAACCAACCATAATTGGACAGTCTAATTGTAGAAAATGTTCGAGATTGTTTAGCAACTGAAAATTTTGCGCTACAGATTTTCCAAATCCAAAACCAGGATCTATAATAATATCAATAACTCCTGCTTTTCTCAATTTTATAATTCGCTTTTGTAATGACTTAAAAACGTCGATAACTACATTTCCATATATCGGTTCTTTTTGCATTGTTTGAGGATTTCCTTGCATGTGCATGAGGATATATGGAACTTTTAATGCTGCTACTGTTTCGAACATCATATCATCAAAATCGCCACCTGAAATATCATTAATAATATGTGCACCATTAATAATAGCTTGCTTTGCTACCTCCGAACGAAAAGTATCTACAGAGAGAATAGCATTTGGGAACTCTTGAGAAATAAATTGAATTGCTGGGATTAATCGCTTCAACTCTTCAGTCCCATTAATTTCTTCTGCCCCAGGTCTACTTGAAGCAGCACCAATATCAATTATTTTCGCTCCCATTGAAAGCATCTGCTCAACATGAGCCTTCATGATACTTTCTTCGGTAAATTTGCCACCATCATAAAACGAATCAGGAGTTACATTTAAAATCCCCATTATTACAGGGACTGTTAAATCAAGTAGTTTGCCTTTGCATCGAAGGCTAAAAGTTGGTTGTTGAAAAGAAGCATTTAGATTTGTAACAGGTATCGTCATAGTATTTTCATTCTTTAAACATATAATTGCACATGTCGGAATTAACATCCCGTCAATACGATCAGGCAGTAGGACGCTGCAAAGATATCTTCCTTGCGAAAATGCAAGATTACGGCAGCGCATGGAGAGTATTACGTCCTTCTTCCATCACAGATCAGATTTTTATTAAAGCGCAACGTATTCGTAGCCTTGAGGTAAAGCTAGAAAAGAAAATTGATGAAGGGATTGAAGGCGAGTATATTGGAATTGTGAATTACGCCGTGATTGCTCTTATTCAGATATCGTTAAAAGCAGACTCTCCTATGGAATTGGATAAAGCTGCTGCACAGAAGTTCTATGAAAAGCATCTCGATCAATCAAAATCATTAATGCTTGATAAAAATCATGATTACGGGGAAGCATGGCGAGACATGAGGGTTAGCTCCATGACGGATCTCATTTTGATGAAAATTTTGAGAACCAAACAAATTGAAGATAATAAAGGCAATACGTTGATTAGCGAAGGTGTTGATGCAAATTATTACGACATGATTAACTACGCTATTTTCGCATTAATAAAATTACAAGAAGCTCACGATTTAACAAAAGCATAAGCAATGAAAATTATCGCAAATATTTCAAGATTTTTAGTAGGTGTACTTTTTATTATTTCAGGATTAATAAAAGCTAACGACCCAATTGGTTTTTCTATCAAGCTGGATGAGTATTTTGTTGTTTTTCATACGCAGTTTCTTAGTGCAGGATCTGTATTGATGGCAATGCTGATTTGTATTTTAGAAGTTGGATTAGGTGTTGCCATTTTGATGGGTTATCGAATGCGAATGGTAAGTTGGTTAACACTTCTGCTTATATTATTTTTTACGTTCCTTACTTTTTATTCTGCTTATTTCGATGTTGTAAAAGATTGTGGTTGCTTCGGTGATGCATTACATCTTAAACCATGGGAATCGTTTACTAAAGATGTTGTATTGTTGTTTTTTGTATTGATAATTTTTTCTCAACGAAATAAAATTCAACCACTAATTAATGAACGAATAAGCACACTTCTAACTTATGCTGGTCTAGTTTTAACAACATGGTTTACGTATCATTGCTATGCACATTTACCAATGAAAGATTTTCGTCCTTATGCAATTGGGAAAAATATTTTGCAAGGAATGCAATTGCCTCCGGGTGCAAAAACGGATTCGGTAGTGATGGTTTTTATCTATGAAAAAAACGGACAAAAAGTTGAAGTCACTCCAGATAAATTAGGTCCTATCACCTCTGATACAGCTTACAAGTTTGTTGATAGAGTCGATAAAGTAATTCGTGAAGGAGATAAACCTGCTATTCATGATTTTGCTATACGTGATGCAGAAGATAATAATCTTACAAACGATTATTTAACGCGGCCTGATTATGTATTTATGTTAGTTGCTTATGATCTTGAAACGACGGATTTAAAGGTGCAATCAAAGATTAATGATTTCGTTGGATTGTGTCAACAGAAGGATGTAGAATTTTTTGGAATCACTTCTACTATTCCAACTACTACGGATAAGTTTCGTCATGAACATCAAAGTATGTTCCCTTATTATTTCTGTGATGCTACAGCTTTGAAAACTATTATTCGATCCAATCCAGGACTTGTATTATTAAAAAACGGAACTGTAATAGATATGTGGCATGCAAATGATTTTCCTACTTTCGATGAGGTGAATCAGAAATATCTTAAAAAATAAATTGTTGATTTGATAAATGATTTTACTGCGCCAATAGAATGCTTAAATTAATTCTCAGGAAAATCATTTATGGTTTGTTGGTTATTGCTGGAGTTATATGCGTAGTTTTTTTTCTGTTTAATATTCTTCCAGGAGATCCTGCTCGAATGATGTTGGGTCAACGTGCTGATATTTCTTCTGTGGATGCTATCAATCGCGAACTTGGAAGAGACCTTCCTTTGTTTACACAATTTCGATATTATGTGAATGATTTATCTCCTGTTTCAGTTTACAATGTAAAGGATATTTCAAGTAGGAATTATTTTGATAAAGAAAAATATGGGTCATCAAAGATTTTAATTCCATTTGCTAATGAAGCTTTACTTATCAAGAAACCGTATCTCAGAAGATCATATCAAACACAACAAAGAGTTACAGAAATATTACTTGATGCGTTGCCTGGAACCGCAATTTTAGCATTCGTATCGTTAGCTTTTGCAGCAATAGTTGGAATTGCTTTAGGCGTTTGGTCTGCATTAAAATATAGAACGTTTTCCGATCAATTGAATATGTTTATTTCAGTACTTGGAATGTCGGTTCCTTCATTCTTTGCAGGAATACTAATTGCATGGATATTTGGTTTCGTATGGAGTGATGTTACTGGGCTGAATATGACAGGAAGTCTTTATGAAATAGATCCATTTAAAGGAGAAATTTTGACTTTAAAAAATTTAATTCTGCCTGCATTCACATTAGGAATTCGACCTCTTGCAGTAATCGTTCAGTTAACAAGAAGTTCGATGTTAGAGGTATTATCACTTGATTATGTACGAACAGCAAAAGCCAAAGGATTGTCAGATTATAAAGTTATTGTGAATCACGCTTTACGGAATGCATTGAATCCAGTTCTTACTGCTATTTCGGGATGGTTGGGTTCGTTGTTGGCCGGTGCTGTATTTATAGAATATATTTTTGGTTGGAAAGGCGTAGGCAAAGTTACTGTGGATGCACTCGAGCATTATGATTTCCCAGTGGTAATGGGAGCAGTTTTGATGGTGTCTGTATTTTTTGTTATTATAAATGTTTTGGTCGATCTTTTATATGCTCGATTGGATCCAAGAGTTAGGGTTGAATAAGTAATCAGTTATTGGTATTCTTTTTATTTGTAGATATTAACATGACTTTAACGAAAACTAGCCTTTCGTTTCACAATACTATCATAAAAAATCGGTTATTATTGCAAACATATTTTATCGACAAAATCAATATGATGGATATACGCGAAATCAACGAAAAAATTCAACAAGAAAGTGCATTTATCGATTTACTAAACATGGAACTCGGTAAGGTTATCATCGGTCAAAAGCAAATGCTTGATCGATTGTTAATCGGCTTGCTTTCTAATGGTCATCTTCTTTTAGAAGGAGTTCCAGGGTTGGCAAAAACATTAGCAATCAAATCACTCGCCTCTGCCATTAAAGCCAACTTTAGTAGGATACAGTTTACTCCCGACTTATTGCCAGCTGATTTAGTAGGAACAATGATTTACAATCAGAAGCAAGAAGCATTTACAGTTCGTAAAGGACCTTTGTTTTCCAACTTCATTCTTGCGGATGAAATTAATCGAGCTCCAGCAAAAGTTCAAAGTGCATTGTTAGAAGCGATGCAAGAACGGCAAGTTACCATTGGTGATGAAACATTTAAATTGCCAGAACCTTTTCTTGTTCTTGCTACACAAAATCCGATAGAGCAGGAGGGAACATATCCACTTCCTGAAGCGCAGCTCGATCGATTCATGTTGAAGATTGTTATTGATTATCCTTCAAAAGAAGAAGAACGATTAATTATTCGTCAAAATCTTGCTCAAGAATCTGTAAAGATTAATCAAGTTATAAATACAGAGACAATTGTAAAAGCTCGTTCAGCTGTTAGAGAAGTTTATATGGATGAAAAAATTGAGAAATATATTCTTGATATTGTTTTTGCAACACGCTATCCGAAACAAAATAATTTACGTAAAATAGAAAATTTAATTAGTTACGGCGGTTCACCACGAGCTAGTATTAATTTGGCATTGGCAGCAAAAGCGTATGCATTTATTAAGCGCCGTGGTTATGTGATTCCAGAGGATATTCGTGCAGTTAGTCATGATGTAATGCGTCATCGTATTGGTTTAACTTATGAAGCAGAAGCGGAAAATGTTACAACGGATGAAGTGATTAATGAAGTTTTGAATATTGTAGAAGTACCTTGATAAAATTAGATTGTACCTTTTTTTATTGTACCATTCGAATTGAAAAATAATGGAGTCATCTGAATTATTAAAAAAAGTTCGTAAGATTGAAATTAAAACGAGAGGTCTGTCTTCACAGATTTTCTCGGGTGAATATCATTCTGCTTTTAAAGGTCGCGGAATGGCATTTAGCGAAGTACGCGAGTATTCGCATGGTGATGACATTCGCAACATCGATTGGAATGTTACCGCTCGATTTGGACATCCTTACGTAAAAGTATTTGAAGAAGAAAGGGAACTTACTGTAATGTTATTAGTCGATGTAAGTGCATCGGGAAGTTTCGGAACTAGCCATCAATTTAAAAGAGATCTAATAACTGAATTGACTGCTGTATTAGCTTTCTCTGCAATTGAAAATAATGATAAAGCTGGTGTGATTTTTTTTTCTGATCGAATTGAATTATTTATTCCTCCTAAAAAAGGCAAGACACATATTCTTAGAATTATTCGTGAGCTAATTAATTTCGAACCAAAAGGAACAGGTACTGATATTGGAGCAGCCTTGCGCTACTTTAATAATATGATAAAGAAAAAATGTATCGCGTTTCTAATTTCAGATTTTATTGGAACAGGTTATGAAGATGCATTAAAAGTTTCTGCAAAAAAACATGATCTAGCAGCATTGCGTATTCATGATGTGCGCGAAGCTGAAATGCCTGATGTTGGTTTGGTAAGATTTGTAGATGCGGAAACTGGGAAAGTGAGTATGATGGATACAGGGAATCCTTTAACAAGAAGAGATTATTCAATTTGGTGGAAACAAACGGATCGTCAAACTACAGAATTATTAACACGTTCGGGAATTGATCACACCAGTTTAAGAACCGATCAACCTTATGTGCAACCTTTGTTAAATCTATTTAAGAAACGCGATCGCAGATCCTAATATGAAGCGTAATTTATTAATCCTTATTTTTTTAGTTTTCTCATGTAGCAGCAATGCACAAGTAGTTGCTCGTGTACAAGTGGATACTACTATCGCATTAATTGGAAAGCAAGTTAAAATTAAAGTTCAATTAAGTCAACCTAAATCAGTGAATATTGATTGGTCGGAAACAGATTCATTAGATCGTTTAGAAATACTTGCTAAATCAAAAGTAGATACATTAAAAACTACTGATCCCGAGATACTATTAAGATCGCAAATTTATACTGTTACCGCTTATGATTCTGGAATTTATAATGTGCCAGCATTTAATTTCAAATACACTATAAGTGGAAATCCACAAGAGCAAATAGCGCAAACAGATCCATTGCAGATTACTTATTTTTTGGTTCCTGTTGATACTACAAAGGCGATTAAAGATATTAAACCAATAGCGGAAGTGCCGTATGACTGGACGTATGTGATTTGGATTTCCATTGGAAGTTTAATTTTATTAATTATTGGATATTTTATTTATCGATATATTCAAAAGAAAAGAGCATTAGCAAAACTACCGAGAGCAGTGAAAGAGATAGTTCGTCCAGCTCACGAAATAGCGTTGGAAGAATTAGAAATATTAGAGGCTGAAAAAATTTGGCAACAAGGAAATCTTAAATTGTATCATACTACAATAAGTGATATTTTGCGTCAATATATTTTTCTTCGTTGGAATATTAATGCAATGGAGATGACTTCTGATGAAATTTTGCACCATGGCTTTATCAATATTTTAAAAAGTGATCAACAAGAATTACTCGGTTATGTATTAAGACTTGCTGATTATGTAAAGTTTGCAAAGGCTCAACCAATATCACATGAGAACGAACAAAGTATGCGCTCTGCAGTTCAATTTGTAGAAAGTTCCATACCAAAGCCGGTGGTAAATATTAATGAGCCAATGAATAAGGAGGTTTTATCATGATGGAATGGTATTCTGATATTCATTTTAAGAATCCTGGATTCTTGTGGTTACTGTTGGTTGTTCCTATTTTAATTGCATATTTCTGGATTGTTAAAAGACATACACGCCCACGAATAAAAATTTCTAGTACGGAAGCATTTAGAAATTATAAGCCAACATTAAAGCAGCGTCTAATTAACTCACCAGTTATATTGCGAGTGTTAGCAATTTCATTCTTAATTGTTGCACTAGCACGACCGCAGTCATCTTCAAAGGCATCGAATGTAACAACAGATGGAATATCAATTGTAGTTGCATTGGATATTTCAGCAAGTATGCTTGCAGAAGATTTTCATCCTAATAGAATTGAAGCTGCAAAAAAAGTAGCAATTGATTTCATAAATGGAAGACCTAGTGATTTAATTGGATTAGTGATTTTTTCTGGTGAAAGTTTTACGCAATGTCCATTAACATCTGATCATTCTGTTTTACATGACCTGATGAAAGATGTTAAACCTGGATTGCTTACAGATGGAACAGCAATTGGTGAAGGTTTAGCCACAGCAGTAGCACGATTGAAAGATGCTAAAACGAAAAGTAAAGTAATTATGTTGATTACTGATGGAGTGAATAATGCAGGTTCAATTCCACCCGTAACAGCCGGTGAAATAGCAAAGACTTTTGGAATTCGTGTTTATACAATTGGTGTTGGTACTCAAGGAATGGCTCCCTATCCATTTAAAACGCCATTCGGTATTGAATACCAAAATATGGAAGTTCAAATTGATGAAGGTTTGTTGACACAGATTGCAAATACTACTGGCGGGAAATATTTTAGAGCTACGAATAATAAAAAACTAGAAAATATCTTTAATGAGATTGATAAATTAGAAAGATCTAAAATAGAAGTAACGGAATTTAAACGTTACACAGAAGAATATTTTCCATTAGCATTAGCCGCATGTATTTTATTTATTATTGAAATTGTTTTAAGATATACTTGGCTAAGAAGTTTACCATAAATAGTATAAAGTATAAAAAAATATATAAATATCATCGTGAATATAATTAGTTGAAATGTTACAGTTTGCCCACCCGGAAATGATTTATTTATTTGCACTTGTCCCGGTGCTGATACTGCTATTTTTCTTGATGAGAAGATGGAAAAAAAGGTCATTAGCAAAATTTGGTGATCCAAATATGGTAAGAAAATTATTTCCTGATGTTTCAGTATCTAGACCTGGATTCAAATTTATTTTTATTTTGATGGCTTTTATATTTTTAGTAACAGTAGTTTGTGGGCCATTAATAGGATCTAAATTAGAAGAAGTAAAACGTAAAGGTGCTGATATCATTATTGCAATTGATGTTTCAAATAGTATGCGTGCGGAAGATTTACGCCCTAGTAGATTGGAGCGTTCTAAACAAGCTATTAGCAGATTGATTGATCGATTAGATGGTGATCGAATTGGTATTGTAGTTTTTGCTGGTGATGCATACATGCAATTACCAATTACTACAGATTATGGTGCAGCGAAATTATTTCTTTCAACGGTTGAACCAGATATAGTTCCTCGTCAAGGTACTGCTATTGGAGCAGCAATAGATTTAGCAACAACTTCGTTTACCGATTCAACAAAGAAACATTCGGCAATTGTAATTATTACCGATGGTGAAAATCATGAAGACAATGCAATTGATGCTGCAAAGCAAGCTGCAGAAAAAGGAGTTCGTGTTTATACAATTGGAATGGGATCAACAAACGGAGCACCAATTCCTATTTACAATAACGGAGTTCGTGTTGGATACCGACAAGATGAAAATGGAAGTACTGTAATTACTAAGTTAGATGCTGCAATGCTTAGTGATATTGCTGATGCAGGTAAAGGAAGATTTATTCGTGCTACAAATGGTGATGATGGATTAGACATAATCCTAAAAGAGCTTGATGCATTAGATAAAAAAGAATTTAAATCGAAGATGTACACTGACTTCGAAAATCAATTTCAGTATTTTGTTGCATTAGCTCTTCTCTGTTTGATTATCGAATATTTATTAGGGGAAAAGAAAAGTAAATTGTTTACTAAATTGAATTTATTTGGCGTTAAAAAGAAAGAGGAAGCATGAAAAATTTACTTTCTAATTTAATTATTGCTCTATCATTGATGATTTCTTTAAATGGAAATTGTCAGTCAGAGAATCGATTGATCCAACAAGGTAATGATCAATACAAGAATTCGAAATTTCCTGATGCAGAAAAGAATTATAAGAAATCAATAGAGAAACAACCGCTATCCTTTACAGGAAATTATAATTTAGGAAATGCATTATATAAACAGAAAAAATATGAGGACGCTGCAAAACAATTTATGCAGGCTGCTGGTGTAGATTCAACAACTGGGAATCAATCAAAAAGTTATTATAATTTAGGAAATTCACTTTTGAAATCTGATAAATATAAGGAAAGTACAGAGGCATATAAAATGGCACTTCGTCAAAATCCATCAGATGAAAATGCCCGATACAATTTATCTTACGCACTTTCTAAACTTCATCAACAAGAGCAACAGAATAAGGAAAATAAGGATAACAAAAACAAAGACAAGAAGGATAATAAGGATCAAAAAAATAAGGATCAGCAACAAAAAAATAAAGACCAACAACAGAAAGATCAACAACAAAAGGATCAGCAGAAAGAGCAACAAAAGAAGGATCAGGAAAAGCAGGATCAACAAGCGAAGCAGCAACAAAGTAAACCAAAGATTTCTAAAGAAGACGCAGAGCGAATACTAGAAGCATTAAAAAATGATGAGAAAGATTTGCAGAAGAAAAAAGCAAAGAAATATGAAGCTACTGGAAATAATCCAGCAAAAGATTGGTAATATTTATTTCATGCTAGCGACAATTTTTTGTGCCGTTACTGCTGGTATCCCTTCACCACTTACTGTAATTATTGATTTAATATAAAATAATAGTCGCTTTTTTAGTGAGGATAAAATAAATTCCATCAAGTCAACATCTGCTAAATCTGCAATTAAAGGACGATTACTTTTGTCTTGTGCTAAGCGATGAAATAAAGTTCCAGGATGTGTTTTTAAGTATACAGTTAGACCATTTCTATTCATCCATTCCATATTATCGAGGTAAGTTGGACATCCGCCACCTGTTGCAACAACTATATTTTTTTTAGTTGCTAATTCTAATAGTGTTTCACGTTCAATTTTTCTAAAATTACTTTCTCCCTCTTGCTTAAAAATTTGAGAAATTGTTTTTCCGGTAATAAATTCTATAGATGCATCAAGATCTATATATTTCCATCCTAATAAAGAAGCCAATTCTTTTCCAACAGAACTCTTTCCAGATCCCATGTACCCAATTAAAAAAATGCGATCTTTCATCTAATAATTATATATTGAAAACATTTTTCATTGTGAGATATTTATTCTATCGCTTAACATTATAGAATTTCATTTTATAGTCCACATCAACAATACCTCTTGAAATGCTATTCATGCGTCCTTTTAATAATTGCTTTTTCAAAGAAGTTAAGCGATCAGTAAAGAGAACTCCATTAATGTGATCATATTCATGTTGAATAATTCTTGCTTTAACACCAATATATTCTTCTGTATGCGTTTCGAAATTTATGTCTTGATACCGAATAGTAATTGTTGGTTTTCGTTCAATATCTTCACGAACACCTGGAATACTTAAACATCCCTCGTTAAACTTCCATTTGTTCCCTGTTTCATCTAGGATCTCAGCGTTAATAAATATTTTTCTAAAGTTTTCTGCTGTTGGATCATCAACAGAAAATGGTTTCGCATCAACAATAAATAGTCGAATAGCAATTCCAATTTGTGGAGCTGCTAATCCAACTCCAGAGCTATTGTACATTGTAGCAAACATATTATCGATTATTTCATTTAGATTTGGATAATCTGAATCAATAGTAATTGCTTTTTTTCTAAGTATTGGGTCGCCGTAAGCAACAATAGGATAAATCATAAAGGTTGAATGGAAGACAAATAATTTTGTAAGATTATTGTTGCACTAACACGATCAATTAATGCTTTATCGCGTCGTACAATTTTTGATTGGCCACTTTCTAATAAACTTCTTGTTGCCATCAATGAAGTAAATCGTTCATCATACCGATAAACTGGCATACTAGGAAATATTTTTTTGAGGCGGTTCACGAATTGATTAGTGAGATGTGTTGTTGTGGATGCTTCATTATTTAATCTGCGAGGGTCACCAACAACGATTGATTCTACTGATTCCTTTTCAAAATAATTTTGTAGATATTCAATTAATAGATGTGTTGAAACAGTATCTAACGCAGTAGCAATAGTTTTTGTTGGGTCGGTTACTGCGATTCCAGTTCGCTTACTTCCATAATCAAGTGCAATTATACGCGCCATTATACTGCAAATGTAACAAGTTCATTCTTGATTTATTAATATTGTGATCTACTTTGTTTCCTAAAACCTTAAAAATATGTTGCAATCTATTATTGAAAATGCGTGGTCAGACCGAAATTTATTGAAACAGCACGAGGTTCAACAAGCTATACGTGAAGTTATTGAGCAATTAGACAAAGGGTTGATTCGTGTTGCAGAACCTGTTGAAGGTGGCTGGAAAGTAAATGAATGGATAAAAAAAGCAGTGATTTTATATTTTCCAATCATGAAAATGCAAACTATTGAAGTTGGTCCTTTTGAGTTTCATGATAAAATTCCATTAAAAAGTGGCTATGCGAATCTCGGTGTTCGAGTGGTTCCCCATGGTATTGCTCGATATGGATCGTACTTGGCAAATGGTGTAATTATGATGCCTTCGTATGTAAATATTGGTGCTTACGTTGATAGCGGAACAATGGTGGATACTTGGGCAACAGTTGGTAGTTGTGCACAAATTGGAAAGCATGTTCATTTAAGTGGTGGAGTTGGTATTGGTGGTGTTTTAGAGCCTGTTCAAGCAGCGCCCGTAATCATAGAAGACAATTGTTTTATTGGCTCACGATGTATCGTTGTTGAAGGCGTGAAAGTTGAATCAGAAGCTGTACTCGGAGCAAATGTTGTTCTCACTATGTCAACTAAAATTATTGATGTGAGCAATGAAACTCCTATCGAATATAAAGGAATTGTTCCCTCACGTTCAGTTGTTATTCCAGGAAGTTACACAAAGAAATTTCCTGCTGGCGATTATCACGTTCCTTGCGCTCTTATTATTGGAAAAAGAAAAGCAAGTACGGATATGAAAACGTCGCTTAACGATGCATTACGAGATTTTAGCGTTGCGGTATAAATGTTAACGAATCATAAATCTAAAAGGTATTTTATCTGATGTATTCTTAAAATAGTATATTAATAAATTTGCATAATGCAATAATAAAGAAGTGCACTTTTTGTTTGAAAAATTTGAATTTCAATTCCATATTTTTGAGCTATTTATCGACGAAATTATAACAAATAAATTAAATACTTTTTATTAAATTTGCAGTATGGTAAAAGCAATGTTATTTATTGATGGTAGTTGGTTGTATCACGTTCGACCATACCTTTTGAATTTAGATGGACGTCAGGATTTTGAATTAGATTATAGAGCATTACCGTCATTAGTTCGAGGATATCTAAGTACACAACTAGAAATGCCAGTAGATTTAGTTAGAACATATTATTTTGGTACAATAGCAATCAATAAACCTGGTCACGATAATGTTCGTGAGAAGCAATTTTATGATATGCTTTATAAACGTTGTAATTATCATACCGAAATATTTGAATATGATTTTAAAAATCGCGAAACAGGTCGTCGTGAAAATTGTTTAGAAGTTGGACTTTCTTCCACTGCATTAGTGCATGCATTTCAACCGGGTGCTTATGACGTTGCTTGTATTCTTGCTGGTGACCTCGATTATCAACCCTTAATTAAACATCTTAGGCTACTTGGCAAACGAATACTTTTAGTTGCGGCTAAAGGAAGCGCAGGATTTTATCCCGTACATCCAAAATTTACAGAAGATCCTAACATGTTTGATTTTCCAATTTTATTCCTCGATGAACATCTTGATAAATTGCATCTGCAACGTACCGAACAAATGAGAACTTGTGATAGCTGTGGAAAAGAAGAACTATCCGTTTTTACTAGCGATTGGTTTTACTGTAAAACCTGTCGTGATGAATATCGATTACTTCGATCACGCCAAAATATTGAAGGATAAAGTTGTTATTAAATCTCCTAAAAATCATTTTTCATTTTGAGATTTTCTCCTTCTGCAATTAACATTCATTCAACGATAGTATGTGAATTACTTATTTTTTTTGTTGCAATTTTAGTTGTTGTTCTACGTAGTATTGTAATATCATGAAAGAAATTGTTAAAAGTAGTTGTAGTCTCGCGCTATTTTTATACCTATTACTGTCGAACCATCAATTAAGTGCTCAATCTGCTCCTGTTTATGATTCACCAGCTGCTCGACAATGGGCTGATTCGGTGTTGAATAATCTTAGCTATCAACAAAAGATTGGACAGTTATTTATGATGGATGCATTTTCAAATCGTGATGCAATTCAAATTGCTCAAATTAAATCTCTTATTGATTCATTTGCAATTGGAGGTCTAATATTTTTTCAGGGAGGACCAATCCGAGAGGCTGTTCTAACAAACTATT
>JBBRAW010000018.1:0-43464 GCA_038206385.1 Bacteroidia bacterium
TTGCACATGCTGGAGACAACAATACATTATCACCTTTTTTCCCTAAACGATATGCTGCCTGTACTGCTTCATCAGCTGTTGCTGTTTCAATAATTATTGGTACAATATCTTTAAATGCGTCAATAATTTTTTTATTATCGACACCTAAACAAATAATTGCTTTTACACGTGACTGAACTAATTCGGAAAGAATAGAGTAATCGTTTCCTTTATCAACGCCACCAGCAATCCAAATAATTGGAGTGTTGATGCTCTCTAATGCATACCATGTAGAATTTACATTTGTAGCTTTTGAATCGTTAATAAACTCTATTCCGTGAACAGTATTCACGAATTCTAGTCGGTGTTCGATGTTTTCGAAGTCTGAAAAACTTTCGCGTACTACATCTTTGCGGATTTCAAGAATACGCGCCGCAATTCCTGCAGCCATTGAATTATTCAGGTTGTGCTTCCCTGTTAAGGCCAGATCGTGAATCGACATAGTTAGAGGTTGGTTATTTGTTTGGATGGTTAGTTGTTCGTTTTCAATAAATGCTGTCATTCCTTCTTTTTGCTTTATAGAAAAAGGATAGCGTTGCATTTGTAAATCATTTTTATTTATTTCTTCCATACTTAGTAGATCATCAGCGCTAAAAATAAATGCATCAGCAGCAGTTTGGTTTTGCAAAATCCTAAATTTGGAATTAATATAATTCTGTAATTTGTATTCGTAACGATCAAGATGATCAGGAGTAATATTTGTAAGAATGGCAATATCTGCTTTGAAATCATAACAGCCATCTAATTGGAAACTGCTTAATTCTAAAACATAAAAATCAAAATTTTCTTCTGCAACTTGCCATGCAAAACTTTTTCCAATATTTCCCGCAAGACCAACATTAAATCCTGCTTTTTGTAAAATATGATAGGTTAAAAGTGTTGTTGTAGTTTTACCATTAGTGCCCGTAATACATATCTTTTTTGCATCTGTGTAACGACCAGCAAATTCTATTTCAGAGATCACAGAAATATTTTTACTGCGTATTTCTTTTATGATTGCTGCTTTTTCAGGAATGCCAGGACTTTTAATTACTTCCGTTGCACCAAGTATTTTTTCGGCAGAATGAACACCTTCCTCAAAATCAATTGAACGATCAACGAGTTCTTTTTTATATTTATCTGCAATCTTACCAGCATCAGAAACGAATACTTCCATTCCTAGCTTTTTGGCTAGAATAGCAGAACCAACACCACTTTCAGCAGCGCCAAGAATTACTATTTTTTTATTGGTATTCATTTTTATATTCGTAATAATTAAACTATCGTAATTTTAAGGTAACAACACTTAAAATCGCAAGCATGATTCCGATGATCCAAAATCGTGTAACAATTTTTGATTCGTGATAGCCTAACTTTTGATAATGATGATGCAAGGGCGACATCTTGAATATTCTTCTTCCTTCACCATATTTTTTCCTCGTGTATTTGAAATAACTTACTTGCATCATTACTGATACATTTTCTATTAAAAATATTCCGCAGATAATAGGTATGAGTAATTCCTTTCGAACAGCAACAGCATACGCTGCGATAATTCCACCAAGTGCTAAGCTTCCAGTGTCACCCATGAATACTTGAGCAGGATACGAGTTGTACCACAAAAATCCTACGCAAGCACCTACGAATGCACTCATGAAAACCATCAACTCACCAACATTTGGCAAATAAAGAATATGGAGATAATCAGCAAATACAGAATTACCAGAAACATAAGCAAACACTGCTAACGTTGTTCCTACAATTGCAGAAGTTCCGGTTGCTAATCCATCAATACCATCTGTAATATTTGCACCATTTGAAACTGCTGTAATAATTAATGTTATAATTCCGATAAATACAATTGGTAATAACCAAATTGAATTCTTTCCTGCCCATGATGTAAGCGATGCGTAATCAAATTCATTATCTTTTAAAAAGGGGATGGTTGTTTTTGTGGATTTTTCACTCTCCCGATTAAACAAAACTCCTTCCGATTCTTTCATGTCATCAATCAAAGTATTTCGTTGATTGATGACAATATGTGGTTTTGCAATTTTTTCTCTAACAACAACATTTGGATTGAAATAAAGAATTGATCCTACAATAATTCCTAATCCAACTTGTCCTATCACTTTAAACTTCGCACGTAATCCTTCTTTATCTTTTTTGAAAACTTTTATATAATCATCTAAAAAACCAATCAGTCCTAACCAGATTGTACAAATAAGCATGATCACGATGTACACATTATCCAACTTCGTAAATAATAAAGTAGGAATAAGAATTGCAGCTAGAATTATCAATCCTCCCATTGTAGGAGTTCCTTGTTTTGCTTTTTGTCCGTCAAGTCCAAGATCACGAACTGTTTCACCAACTTGCAAACGAAGTAATAATCGAATAATGTATTTTCCTAAAAACAATGTAATAACCAAAGAAGTAATAATTGCCATCGCTGCTCTGAAGGAAAGAAATCGAAACAATCCTGCTCCTGGCAGATCGTAAACTCTATCTAAATAATCAAATAAATAATATAACATCTTCTTAAATTAATTGAAATGATTCTTCTAATACTTCTAAATCATCGAATGGATATTTAACACCTTTTATCTCTTGATATTTTTCATGTCCTTTTCCTGCCAAAAGAATTATATCACCAGGTTTTGCTAATGCACATGCAGTACGTATTGCTTCTTTTCTATCAGCGATTGATAACGTTTTACGATAGTGTTGCGGTGGAACTCCTTTTTGCATTTCTGCAATTATTTCAGCAGGATCTTCGCTGCGCGGATTGTCAGAAGTAAGCACTACTTTGTCACTATGCTCACAAGCAATAGCAGCCATTTGCGGACGTTTACCTGCATCTCTATCACCACCACATCCTATCACTGTAATCACTTGTTCATTACCAGTTCTAATATCTTTTAGCGTTAATAAAACATTTTCAAGTGCATCAGGTGTATGTGCATAATCAACAATTCCAATTACTCCATTTGCACTAGTGATGTATTGAAATCTACCTTCTGGGGCGGTTAAACTACTAAGTGCTGTAAGCACTAATAATTTATCTTCTTTTAATAATAATGCTGTTGCGTAAACTGCTAAAAGATTATACGCATTAAAACTTCCTACTAAACGACACAATACATCTTGATTATCGATACTCAATAATAATCCACCGAAATTATTTTCAATGATTCGAACCTTATAATCCGAAACACTTTTCATAGAATACGTTTTGATGGTAGCCTTTGTATTCTGAACCATTATTTTATGATTACGGTCATCAGCATTTACTAATGCAAAAGCTTGCTCATCTAAAATGTCAAAGAATCCTTTTTTTGCTCGGATATATTCATCAAATGTTTTATGGTAATCAAGATGATCGCGTGTAATATTTGTAAAAACGCCACCAGCAAATTGCAATCCTGTAATTCGATTTTGAACTACTGCATGTGAACTAACTTCCATGAAACAATAATCGCAACCTAACTCCACCATTTTCGCCAGCAATAAATTTAACTGCAAAGGATCGGGTGTTGTATGTGTGGCTGAAACTTCCGTATCAATAATTAAATTACGTACCGTACTTATCAAGCCTGATTTAAATCCTAACTTACTAAATAAACTATGTAGTAAAGTAACTGTTGTAGTTTTTCCATTCGTACCAGTAACACCAATTAATTTTAATTTAGTAGAAGGATTATCAAAAAAGTTTGAACTAATATGTGCTAATGCAATTGCAGCATCTCGAACACGTACATACGTAATTCCTTCTTTTATTTCACTGGGTAGTTCTTCACAAATTATTGCAATAGCACCATTCGTTATTACATCATTAATAAAATTATGGCCATCACTTTTAATTCCTCTCACAGCAATGAATAAGCTATCCGGTTCTGCTTTGCGCGAATCAAAACATAAAGTTTTGACAAGAACAGAAGTAGATCCTGACACCTCTTCGATACCTGATTTATAAAGTATGTCCTTTAATATTTTCATTATCCTAATTCAATAATTATTTGTTGACCTTTTTGCAATGAAGAACCTGGATTAATTGATTGATGAATCACAGCTCCTCTTCCAACTGGTTTTACTTGCAATCCTTGTCCTTCTAATAAATACATTGCATCACGCAATCCCATTCCAACTACATTCGGAACCTTATCGTCAACAGGAGAATAGATTTCACTGTTTACAGTTTGCCAACTAGATTCGGGAGTATGAAATGGAAGTGCTAATTTTTTTTCTACCATTGCCGTTGGATTCGTTCTTCCTGCTTTTAATTTTGGCAATCCTGCATAAATCGAATCAGCAGCATGTTTTAATTCTTCATGCATATCAACATTTAAGGAATAGACTTTATCAGCAATTTCTTTAAAAACAGGACAAGCTACTGAGGCTGCATAATAGCCTCCTGTACCTGGAGAATAAACAACTACGATGCAACTATATTTAGGTTTATCTGCAGGAAAATATCCTACAAACGATGCTTGATAGCTTGTCTTATTATATCCAGTTGCTTGCGCAATTTGTGCTGTACCAGTTTTTCCTGCAATAGTATATTGGGCATGTTTAATTTGCGATGCAGTACCATTCGAAACTACTTCTTCCAATAATAATTTTGCTTTCTTAATTGTTTGCTGAGAACAAATTGAATCAGCCATCACTTTTGTTGGAAAACTTTTTACTAACCTTCCTTTACTTCTTATCTCTTGCACAAAAAGTGGCTGAACCATTTTACCATTATTTGCAACTGCATTATAAAAAGTTAGAATTTGCAAAGGAGTAATCTTTGATTCATATCCAATTGAAACGAAAGGAAGAGAAACCTTCGACCAATCTTTATCAGTTGTATTTTTTATTTGCGGAAAAGCTTCTCCAGGAATTTGCAAATCAAGAGTGTCTGCAATATGCAATCCTTTTAGTCGTGTAATAAATGCTTGTGGATTTTTAGAATAATATTTCATTATTACAGAGGAAATTCCAACATTCGACGAAAGTGCGAATGCTTGTTTCACCGACATCATTCCATAGAGTCCCTCGTGTGAATCACGCATTTTAATTCCACCTGCCAATGTCGCTATCCCACCTTTTGTATCTACTTGGTCATCAAGATCAACATAACCATCTTCCATTGCTGCCATTAATGATGCAAGTTTAAAAGTGGATCCAGGCTCTGTACCTTGTGCTATTGCGTAATTAAATTCTTCACTAAAAGAATCTGCTTCTACTCTTTTAATATTTGCTATTGCTTTAATATGTCCTGTACTCACTTCCATCAAAATTGCACAACCCTTATCAGCTTGATTCAATTCTAATTGTTTCATCAATGCATTCTCTGCAACATCTTGTAAATTCAAATCGATAGTTGTGATTACATCACTGCCATCCATTGGTTCAATCTCATTATCATTATTAACAGGCTTCCAAACATTTCCAGCAATACGTTGCATCAATCTTTTTCCTGTTACTCCTCGTAAGTGGCTATCAAAAGCACCTTCAATTCCTACAGGAACCACTTCTTTGTTATCCATTTTATAACCAATGGTTCTTGATGCTAATAATCGAAATGGTTTTTCACGACGACTTAATTGTGTCATGATTACACCACCTTTATTTTTTCCCATTCTAAAAAGTGGAAAGGTGCGCAATGACTTTTGTTCTTTAAAAGAAATATTTCTTTTTAAAAGAAAATAACGCTCACCATCTTTTCTTGCATCTTTTAATAAACGTTTATATTCACTTTTCGATTTATCACCGAATAATTGTGATAAACATATCGATAAAGAATCCACTTGATCTAAAAAAAATTGCTTATCTTTCCCTGCAGAGACCATATCCACATGCACATCATAACGTGGCAATGAAGTAGCAAGCAAACTTCCATCTGAAGCATAAATATTTCCACGCATTGGTTCAATATTTTGATACTTCAATGTCAAGCTATCTGCTTTCTTCTTCCAATAATCTCCTTCAGAAAATTGCAGATGACCAATCTTACCAAGTATGGCGAAACCAAAGAGAAGAAATCCCCCAAATACGAGGTAAATTCTCCAAAGAATATCTTTTTTATTTTCAGGCATGGTATTGAAATTCTGAAATGTTAATGTTGATCTTAATGTTACTAAATGCTAATGCGATAATTACTCTTCTGCCGATCGTGTTGTTTTTTGCAATAGAATTTTTTTAGGTGCAATTCGCGCTTCTTTTAATCCTTGTGTTTCAATAGCACGTGCAACTTCTGAAAGTTTACTTCGATACATCAAATCTGATTTCGCTGTAATAAATTCCGACCTCAATTCTTTTATCTCACGTTCCGTTTTATCAATATCTCGTATTGTTCTTTCAGCAACAAAGCTGTTAGCGATATATAAGATTGCCCATGCAGTAAGAAAAAACACAAAAGGCATAAATTGGACTATTGATTTACGATCGAAATAACTAAATACATTTATTGCATTAATAAATTTTCTAGTAAGGCCTTCGTTCGATTTTTTTTTAATGGGCTTTGCAACATTTTCTTGTTGTTGTTCTACCTCTTGATTTTTGATGCGATTCATAATTTTTCGGCGATACGCATTTTTGCACTGCGAGAGCGCGGATTAACTAACACTTCTTCTGCTGATGGTTCCGTAGGTTTACGCGTAATTGATTTAAATTTTAATCCAATCACATTTCCAAAAAAATCTTTCTGAAGTTCTCCTGCAGTATTTCCGGTATTGATAAAATTTTTCACCATTCGGTCTTCTAAAGAGTGATAACTTATCACTACCAATCTTCCTCCTTCTCGCAAAACATTTGGTGTCTGTTCTAACAAATCACGTAAAGCACCTAACTCATCATTTACTTCAATTCGCAATGCTTGAAATAATTGTGCTAAAAAAGAATGTTCTTTTCCTCTAATAGCACAACCAGCTACAATTATTTTTAGTTCATCAACTGTTTCAATTTGTTTTATTGAACGTGCACGAATTATTGATTGCGCTATTCTTTTAGCATTCTTCAATTCGCCGTATTCACGAAAAATTCTAATGAGCTCGTGCTCTTGATAAAAATTTAAAATTTCTTTTGCCGTTAATTCCGAACGCTGATCCATTCTCATATCGAGATCCGCATTAAAGCGAATTGAAAAACCTCTTGCTGCTTCATCAAACTGATGAGAAGAAACTCCTAAGTCTGCTAATAATGCATCCGCAGGAATCGCTTTTATTTCCTCCAAACAATATTGAAGATTTCGAAAATTATCATGTATTAATTCAAATCTTTTATCATCGGGCTTATTTGCCAAAGCATCCATATCTTGATCAAAGGCTATCAATCTACCCTTCTCTAATTTTTCAAGAATCGCGCGTGAATGTCCGCCTCCTCCAAAAGTTACATCGATACAAATCGAATTAGGCAATATTGCCAAACCCTCAACTGCTGCATCACGCAGTACTGGTTCATGATACTTCACCATGCTCGCCCCCTCGATTAATTTTCCCCATCACTTCTTCGGCTAGTGTTGCAAAATCACTTGGCTCGTCATTTAACATGGCCTCAAATTTTTCCTTCGACCAGATCTCAATTTTATTCGACCATGCAGAGAGAATTACGTCTTTATCGATACCCGCATATTCACACATACGTTTTGGAAGTAACAAACGACCAGCAGCATCCAACTCCAATTCTGATGCACCTCTATAAAAGTATCGCGCAAACTCACGATTCTTTTTTACGAACATGTTTAACTGGTTTATCTCTGCAGAAATTTTTTGCCACTCATCCATAGGATATAAAGCCAGGCAATTTTCAAATCCTCGATTCAATACAAACTTCTCTTTCGCCTCTGGAGAAATTTGCTTGCGCAAGCCCGATGGCATACTCATCCGCCCTTTAGCGTCAAGTTTACAATCGAATTCTCCGAGAAATTGAGTCATCTTCTTTTTGGTCAGGTTAACCCACAATTGGGCTTCAAGTGGTAAAAGTAAATTAATTTCTCCCACTTCCTACCACTTTACCCCACTTTGTTAAAAACTTTTTACGATTGCGAAAAATTGCTATTTCCAAACTTTATTTTGCAATCTGGCAGAGATTATAATTATAACTATTGCAAAGCTATGGCTCCTATTTGATTCTATTTTGCTGTATTATAGCTACTTACAAACAGGTCGTTGTTCATCAAATGAACGACTCGAAATAATATGGTTTCTGAAAGGATTATGCTTCCCTAATTTCCTAAGGGTAAAAACAAGTCATAAAAACTACTTTATCCATTTTTTATCATTTTAGATTAATAAAACCAATGCTTTTTGGGAAAAGGTGGGATAAAGGAATTGGTGTATATTCTTTTAAGCTTTATTCATAGGATCAAAATAAACCACACATACTTTTTTGATTATGCTTGATCAAAACGATGAACCTGAGAGATTTCGCGCTCATTTACAATGTATAAATCGGCTTCATGACAGCATTATGTTTCAAACTCCTATTTTTACCCTCGAGATATGATCGATACGCAGAAAAAAGAATTCATTAATATTGAAGAAGTAATTCAGAATAAAAATCCGAAATTACTAAAGCTCCTTCCGAGATTCATTTTACGTTATATAAAAAAGATTATACATCAAGATCATATCAATGATTTTATTCAACGACATGGTGAGAAAACTTCCTTTGCTTTTGTTGATCAAATAATCAATGAGTTTGGTGTTAAAGTTACTTTTGAGGGGCTTGAAAATATTCCAACAGAGGGCGGAGCAATCATTGCAGCAAATCATCCAATCGGAGCACTTGATGCAATGGCATTGTTACATGTTATTAGTAAAAAACGCCTTGATCAAAAATTTATAGTAAACGATGTTTTACTCAATTTAAAGAACCTTAATGATCTATTTATTGGCGTTAACAAACATGGCAAGAACAGCGGACAAGCTCTTGATTTGATTGATAGTTATTATGCATCTGATTCGTTGGTATTAATCTTTCCTGCTGGCCTAGTTTCACGCAAGCAAAAAGGCGGCGTTATTAAAGATTTGGCATGGAAAAAAAGTTTCATTAGTAAAGCGAAACGTTTCAATAAAAGTATAATTCCGGTACATATTAGTGGAAGTAATTCAAACTTTTTTTATAACCTTGCTTTATGGCGACAGCGCGTGGGAATAAAGGCTAATATTGAGATGTTTTATTTGATAGATGAGATGTATCATCAAAAAGGAAAAGGGATTCATATTAAAATTGGAAAACCTATAGATCCTAGCATATTTAAATCAGAATTTACGGATATTGAATGGGCTGAAAAAGTAAAAGAATTTATATACGAAATGTCAAATGGAAACTCTTCTGCCTTCAATGTTACAGACTGAAAATATTTTAGTATATATTCGTAAAAATACTTTTAACAGCATTCTTCGTTAATAGAAAATAGATGAAACCAATAATAGAGCCTATATCAGTATCACTCCTTGAGCAAGAACTCAATAAGGATCGATTTGTACGTAGCTCAAATAATGGATCGAATGAATTGTATATTATTAATTTTCAAGATAGTCCTAATGTATTGAAAGAAATAGGACGACTTCGTGAAATTACCTTTCGTGCAGCTGGTGGTGGAACAGGACTTGATTGCGATCTTGATGAATTCGATATTTCTGAGAATTGTTACGATCAACTGATTGTTTGGAATCCAGAAGAAAAAGAAATAACGGGTGGATATCGATTTATTCGTTGTTCAAAAGCTGGATATAAAAATGGTCAGTTGCAATTAGCTACAGCAGAATTATTCAATTTCTCCGAAAAGTTTCTTAAAGAATATTTTCCTTTTACAATTGAATTAGGACGATCGTTTGTTCAACCAAAATATCAGCCTAGCGCAGAAAACCGTAAAGGATTATTTACACTTGATAATTTGTGGGATGGCTTAGGCGCTATTCATAAGGATAATCCTGACATCAAATATTTCTTTGGGAAAGTAACTATGTATCGTCATTTCAATTTGCTTGCACGTGATATGATTTTATCTTTTATGCACTTTTATTTTCCTGATAATGATCATTTAGTAACGCCAATAAATCCTATTCATATTACTCACGACTTAACCTCTTTTACGAATGAATTGAGAGGACAATCCTATAAAGATGGGCATCGTATTTTGAATCAAAAGGTGCGTGAACTTGGAGAAAATATTCCACCTTTAGTAAATGCGTATATGAACCTCTCAGCAACAATGAAAATGTTTGGAACTGCATTGAACGATCATTTTGGTGAAGTTGAAGAAACTGGAATTCTTGTTACATTGGACGATATTTACGAAACGAAAAAAGATCGTCATATCAACACGTACATAAAAGGCAAATAATATTCCGATCTTTGTATCAATTGTTTTATCCATTCATTTAATATTTATGGCTGTTAAAAATTCTATATAGCCTTCCATTAATATATGCATATATCCTCTGCTATTTTTGTAAAAAGTTCTACTGCACCAGATCATTTACCTTCCGATAACATTCCAGAATTTGCTTTCATCGGTCGATCGAATGTAGGGAAGTCTTCTTTGATAAATATGCTCACGAGCAAAAAGGAATTAGCAAAGACTTCTTCCAACCCAGGAAAAACGCAAACGATTAATCATTTTATCATCAATAATAAATGGAATCTTGTTGATTTACCTGGATATGGTTTTGCAAGAGTTTCGCAAGAAAAACGTGATGAATGGCAAGCGATGATTCGTAATTACCTCACGAAACGACAAAGTTTGATGAATGTTTTTGTACTGGTGGATCTTCGTATCGAGCCTCAAAAAGCTGACCTTGAATTCATCAACTGGCTAGGAGAAAAAGGTGTTCCATTATCTATTGTTCTTACCAAATCTGATAAGCTGACCAAAAACGAACTTAACAGATCTCAAAACATTATTAAGAATGCAATCCATGAATCATGGGAAGAATTGCCACCTATTTTTCTTACTTCAGCAGAAACGCGATTAGGTCGTGATGAAATTCTAGATTATATCGATACCATTATACCTAATTTTATCATCCCTGAAAAAGGTAACAATACTAACTAATCACCTTCACTTTTTTACCGTATTCACGAGCGAAATCACGCATTTCTTTCGCAATTTCCTTATCGCTTGTTGATCGTTCATACGTATCTGCCATGCTCGCCAATGTCTCGTAAAAGAATAACTGCATTTCTTCGACTGTCATTTCTTCTGTCCATAAATCGATGCGCATGGTGCTTTTTTCGGGCTTATCCCAGAGGGCAATCATGAACGCCTTTGCGTCACGCATCCCTTCAATTCCGGAGTCATCAGCTTGCCAGTTAATTCCAATTGGGTGTTTGTCCGCATTTAAGGATACCGAAATTCTGATGTCAGATTTCTTAGCTACTATATTATCGTTTGACATAGTTTATTTTATTATTTTGTCCTCACAAGAATGTTTATCTAGAGGCTTAATTACTAACTTATAGGAGTTGGAATTTGCTTTTATGATCTTCACAATAGTCAGAACGGCGTCAAAAGTAATCAATCAAAATGGCCGAATCGATTAATGTTGTTAAAATCATGGTATAGATAGAGATGAAAATCATTAATTTCGCATTGAATTATGAGTACATCACAACGTTGCTTTCGACTTCTTCTATTATTTACTTGTTGGATGTTGATTTCTCCATCATCTGCACAAGCACAATTTTCAAGAGGCACACAAATGACTTTCGGCAAAAACCGTGTTCAATACAATGATTTCCTTTGGACATTTTACCGCTTTAAAAATTTCGACACTTATTATTATCTCGGCGGGCAAGAACTTGCAATATATGCTGGGCGAACGGCGGATCAAGAAATTGAAGAGATAGAAAAATTGTATGACTATAAAATAAGTGGTCGTTTTCAATTTTTGATTTATAATAAACTTTCTGATTTCAAACAATCAAATCTAGGACTAGAAGGTGATGAGCAAAGTACCAATACTGGTGGTCTCACAAAAATTATTGATAACAAAGTATTGATTTATTTTAATGGTGATTATGTTCATTTCAGAGAACAAGTTCGTGCTGGTGTTGCAGAAGTAATGTTTACACAATTAATGTATGGAGGCAGTATAAAAAACCGTATCCAAGCAGCCGTTTTATTAAATCTTCCTAATTGGTATGTTGACGGATTAAATTCTTACATCGCGCAAGGTTGGTCGGTTCAAGATGACAATAGAATGCGAGAAGGAATTATCTCTGGAAAGTTCAAAAAGTTCAATCACTTGGCGGATAAGGAAGCTGTATTTGCAGGTCATTCACTCTGGAATTTTATAGTAGAAACGTATGGTTCTTCTTCGATATCGAATTTACTTTACATGACGCGAATCAATAGAAATATTGAAACAAGTTTTGAATTTGTATTAGGCACTACAACTCCCGATTTAATGCGTAATTGGCTTGACTATTATCAACGCATTTATCTTGATGATGATAAAACAAGAAATGATTATCCTGGCAAACCAATTATTTCTACAAAAAAACAAAATCGAATTGTTAGTCAAGTAAAGGTTTCGCCCGATGGAAATTCTGTTGCGTATGTAACGAATGACTTAGGGAAATATAAAGTATGGTTATATGATGTACGAAAAAATAAACGTAAACGAATTGCTAAAGGTGGTTACAAATCGCAAACACAAATAACAGATCTTTCATTTCCTTCTATTGCTTGGCATCCTAGTGGAAGATATCTAACTGCAATCAAAGAAAAGAAAGGAAAGATTTGGATGGATTATTATACGATAGGTAAACGATTAAAACGAGAAACTACCAAGTTTTTCTATTTTGATAAAGTACTTGATTTTTCTTATTCTTCTACTGGAAATGAAATGGTAATGTCGGCAGTGCAAAAAGGTCAATCTGATATTTTTATTTTTAATCCGCGAACAAAAACATCGCAACAGCTAACGAAGGATCGTTGGGATGACAAATCACCACGATTTGCATTGAATGATAAATACATTGTTTTTTCTTCTACACGCTTTGATGACTCTTTAAAAGTTACCAACTTAAAACAAGCAGCTCCTCTTCAAATTCCTAAAACAACTGATTTGTTTTTATTGGATTATGCTGGAAGAAGTCAACAGCTATTACGATTAACGAATACGCCATCATCAAATGAAACACAACCAATGATGGTTGACTCTACTCACTTTACTTATTTGAGCGATCAGAATGGAATTATCAATCGTTATTATGCAACTATTGATAGCACGATTTCTTACATCGATACAATTGTACATTATCGATATGTGGCGAGTGAAATTCCGCAAAGCAATTACAAACGAAATATTATTAGTCATGATATAAATTACAAGGCAACGCGTTATGCAGAATTAACAAAGTCGGAGAATAGAACAAAAATTTATTTGCTTCCAACTCCTCCACTTGATACTACTTTTAAATCGCCACTACGCAAAACTAGTTTAGCATTTAAATTAGATAAATTGTTAAAGCCTGCAACAATTCCACAAAAACATTCGGATGCTACGATCACATTACCTCCTCCATCAAAACAATTTGAAGATTTAAAATCAGAACCAACAAAAATTAAAGATTCTACTAAAGTTGATATTAGCAACTATCAATTTCAATCAGAGTTTCCAAGTAAAAAGAAAAAAGCAGCAGAGAAGCCAAAGACAGATCCTACTCTTGAATCTGAACCTTCTTCTGGAATAATCCCAATAAAAAACAATCCTAATTCAACAATACCAAGCAACGAATTAGATTCGACAATACAAATAAAAGTTGTGAAAGTGGATACCAATTATTTACTTCCAAAACTTAGAAATTATGATATCGCTTTTTCTCCAAACTATCTTGTAACACAACTTGATAATAATTCACTCAATGAAACATATCAAACATATACAGGTGGTGCCGTTTATTTTGAACCTGGATTAAGTGCATTAATAAAAATTGGATTGAATGATTTGTTTGATGATTATAAGATTGTTGGGGGCTTCCGTTTATCAGGAAATTTAACAAGCAATGAGTACTACGTAAGTTTTCAAAACCTGAAGCATCGATTGGATAAACAATTGTCGTTTACTAGACAAAGTCGTGAGGAGCTTACTACAAACACTTTGTTTAGAATTCATACTCATGAAGCAAAGTATGTTTTGCGTTGGCCCTTTAGTGATGTTAGTAGTGTTAGAGGTTCTGTATCGTATCGAAACGATAGAACGGTAAATCTTAGTACGGATGTTATTAATCTTGCTGTACCTAATCGTTATCAAAACTGGGCGAATTTGCACATGGAATATGTTTATGATAACACCATTAGTACTGGTTTAAATTTATACAATGGTGTTCGTTTAAAATTATTTGCTGAATCGTTCAAGCAGCTAGATCAAAAAAATACTTTTATGTCTGTGATTGGTGGTGATATTCGTTACTATCAAAAAATTCATCGTCAAATTATTTGGGCAAATCGTTTTGCTGCAAGTACTTCTTTTGGCGAACAAAAAATCGTTTATTATTTAGGATCTACTGATAATGCATTCACGCCGGTTAACAATTTCAACTACGATATTCAAGTAGATCAATCTCAAAATTATGCATTCCAAGCATTGGCGAGTAACATGCGTGGATTCGTTCAAAATATTAGAAATGGAAATAGTTTTGCATTAATAAATTCTGAGTTAAGAGTTCCATTATTTCAATACATCATTAATAAACCTATAAAATCTGATTTTATTCGTAACTTTCAGATGGTTGGATTTGCTGATGTAGGTACTGCATGGACTGGACCATCTCCTTACAGCAGTCAAAATACTTTCTTTAAAAAAGAATATCCAGAGAATCCTGGTGGTGACATTAAAGTGGTGATCACAAAAGATGTTAATCCAATTGTTGGTGGTTACGGTTTTGGATTGCGTAGTCGTTTGTTAGGATATTTTTTACGAGCTGATTGGGCATGGGGAGTCGACAACGGAGAAGTACAACCACGTATTTTCTATTTCTCATTAGGATTAGATTTTTAAACTTAAAATAAAAGATCATGACACCTGAACGTATTCAACATCTGGCTGAAAGTCATCACCGTGATATCATTGCAATTCGTCGTCATTTGCACATGCATCCTGAATTATCTTTTCAAGAGCATGAAACTTCTCACTATGTTTCGTTGCGCCTAACAGATATGGGTATTGCCTTTAAAGATAAAGTTGCTGATACAGGATTAGTAGCATTAATTGAAGGAAAAAATCCTAGTAAAAAAACAATTGCATTACGTGCAGATATGGATGCATTGCCAATTACTGAAGCAAATGATGTTCCGTATAAATCAAAAAATATTGGTGTGATGCACGCGTGTGGTCATGATGTACATACTGCTTCGCTATTAGGCGCAGCTGCGATTTTAAATGAATTAAAAGATGAGTTCGAAGGAACAATCAAATTAATATTTCAACCTGGAGAAGAAAAGCTTCCTGGTGGTGCTTCGATGATGATTGCTGAAGGCGTAATGGAAAATCCAAGACCAACATGTATACTCGGACAACATGTAATGCCATTAATTCCTGTAGGAAAAGTTGGTTTCCGGTCCGGTATTTACATGGCGAGTACTGATGAATTATATTTACGTGTAAAAGGAAAAGGTGGACATGGCGCAATGCCACATCTCAATATTGATCCTGTACTTATCACTGCACATTTAATAGTTGCGATGCAACAAATTGTTAGTCGTGTTGCAAATCCAACTATGCCAAGCGTATTGTCATTTGGTAAAATAATTGCCAATGGTGCAACGAATGTTATCCCTAATGAAGTTTACATCGAAGGGACATTTAGAACGCTTGATGAAAAATGGAGAATGGAAGCTCATAAACACATGCTCGATTTGGCGCATCAATTAGTACAGTCGATGGGAGGAATATTGGAATTTGAAATTCGTAAAGGTTATCCAGTACTTTTTAACGATGAAGAACTTACAAAAAAAACAAAAGCTGGTGCTATCGAATATTTAGGAAATGAAAATGTTGTTGATCTTGATATTTGGATGGCAGCAGAAGATTTCGCTTTTTATTCTCAAATATCGAAAGCATGTTTCTACCGTTTAGGAACACGCAACGAATCCAAAGGAATTATTTCAACCGTTCACACAGCAACTTTTGATATCGATGAAGAAGCATTAAAAACTGGAATGGGATTAATGGCTTGGTTAGCGATTCGCGAATTGAAACAAGCTTAAACTATTTTTTCCACCGCATTGCGTAATAACTCTTCTGCTTTAGCAACCATTTTTTTTGAGCCAATAAAAAGTGGCGTTCGTTGATGCAATGCTTCCGGTTGTAATTCGAGGATCCGACTAACACCATTACTTGCTACTCCACCAGCTTGTTCTGCAATAAAAGCTAATGGATTGCATTCGTACAATAAACGTAATTTACCATTAGGAGATTTTCCTGTTGATGGATAAATATAAATCCCTCCTTTAATCATGTTACGATGAAAATCTGCAACAAGTGACCCAATATATCTTGTAGAATATGGACGATTTGTTAGCTTATCGTCAACTTGGCAATATTTAATATAATCTTTTACACCACGAGGAAAGTGTGCGTAATTACCTTCATTGATACTGTAAATTGCACCGTCTTCTGGAATTTTCATATCTGGATGTGATAAACAAAACTCACCAATAGAGGGATCAAGCGTGAAACCATTAACACCTTTTCCAGTTGTATAAACCATCATGGTACTTGAGCCATAAATCACATATCCAGCAGCAACTTGCTCTGTTCCTTTTTGCATAAAATCTTCCAATCGTGTAGGTCCTGTCATCCCTTCTTTACGACGATAAATAGAAAAGATAGTACCGATATTTACATTCACATCAATGTTCGATGAGCCATCTAATGGAT
Organism: Bacteroidia bacterium; assembly: GCA_038206385.1. GTDB lineage: Bacteria > Bacteroidota > Bacteroidia > AKYH767-A > OLB10 > JANXSD01. The sequence goes on from JBBRAW010000018.1 coordinate 16,899, forward strand.
CAATACAAACAACATAATTCGCATTCTTCGACACTTCACTTTCAATATCAACCAGATCTTCGTTTTCTTCAGAGGCAATCGCTAAGCACTCACCTCCAGAACGTAGTGCATTGATGAATTGTTCATTGGCATACACATCCAACTTCTTCACATCTTCTCCTTGAATATTAGTTGCGCCGAAGTCACCAATAATATCAACCAAACCCGCTTTATTTACTTCACGATTCACAATTTTAGAAGCAATTCCTATGTCGCGTAATAAACGACTTAATTCCCCTTTTGCATACTGAAAATCTGATTGACGCTCAATGATGAATTGTCCTAATGTGATAAAGCGTTTGGTAGGCTGATGTGTAAACATAGTTTGAGTGAGTATAATTACAAAGATAAGATGGAACCGATAATATCAAAAGAAAATGATGAACGATCAGTCATTATTTATACACGACAGAATGAGGAAAGGTTTTCTCAATATGCTCACAAGAATCATTTTTATTCTGTCAGAAAAGATACATTTGCTTCATGGCTACCATCGCAACTTCCTATCCAAAAGATAAAATCAATATTTTATTATTGGAGAACGTACATCCTTCCGCAATAAAATTATTTCGAGATAAAGGCTACTCCAACATTGAATCGATAACAGGATCTATCAATGAAAAAGAGTTGCTTGATAAAATGGCGAATGTTCATCTTTTAGGAATTCGATCGAAGACACAAGTTTCGGAAGCGATTTTAAATAATGCACCAAAGCTATTAGCTGTCGGTGCTTTTTGCATTGGAACAAATCAAGTAAAGATGAAGCAAGCAATAAAAAATGGAGTTGCTGTTTTCAATTCACCTTTCTCTAATACACGTTCTGTTGCTGAACTTGTAATTGGCTTAGGTATTATGTTGATGCGTCGCGTATATGAAAAAAGTGAAGCTGCTCATAAAGGCTTATGGCTAAAAGAGAGTGAACATTGTTTCGAAGTGCGAGGAAAAACATTAGGCATAATTGGATACGGACATATCGGAACACAAGTATCTATTCTTGCTGAAGCATTGGGCATGAAAGTAATTTTTTATGATGTTGCTTCACGACTAAGTTTAGGAAATGCAAAAGCAGCTCGATCATTAGATGACTTATTAAAAAAATCAGACATCATCACATTACATGTTCCAGGAACTGCTGACACAAAAGATTTGATTGATGCGAAGAAAATAAAGAAGATGAAATCAGGTGTGGTGTTGTTAAATTTAAGTAGAGGAGATGTGATGGATGTATGGGCTGTAAAAGATGCAATAGAGAAACGACATATTGGGGGATTAGCTGTTGATGTTTTTCCAATAGAACCCAAAAGTAATAAAGATGTTTTTGCATCTCCATTACAAGGATTGCGAAATGTAATTTTAACTCCACATATTGGTGGCAGCACTGTTGAAGCGCAAGAAGCAATCGGTTTAGATGTTGCAGAAAAATTAATCAATTACCTCGATTGCGGTAGCACTGCGGGATCATTAACAATTCCTGATTTGAATCTTCCCATCCTTTCAAATGCGCATCGAATTTTGCACATTCACAACAATGTTCCTGGAGTACTTTCACAAATCAATGGTGTATTATCGAAAATGAAAGTGAATATTCTTGGTCAGTATTTAAAAACAAATGAAGACATTGGTTATGTAGTTTTAGACATCGAAAAAAAGAATAACACCGAAGTAATGACGGAATTAAAAAAAGTAAAAAATACAATAAGGACGAGAAGTTTGTTTTGAAAAAAATAATTCTAAAGTGAAAAGCTCTAAAGGAGATAATTTCAGATTATAAACTAAAGACAATTTTTAATCCTGCAAATCATAGAGTCCCCAGAAGCATTCGATACTGGTCATGCTTTATTCTTGCCTGCCATGAAATTTTTTACATTATGGTTGAAGACAAATTATCTTTCAAATCTCATGATTTTCATTATATTTACCTCATACCTCGAAACTCAGTAAATTTAAGATACACAAGATACCCAATTTTTCCGCGAACTTTAGAACAACAAAACCCTTTCCTGGCCTCCCCTGAACACACATCACGGGAGGCTTTGTTATTTCACCCCCAATTTAGTTATCATAGGTTCAGAATACAATTAAGAGATTTTCTCTTTTTCTTCGGTTACCTCCTCTTTTCCTGTAGAAGCATCTTTAAATTCACGAATCCCTTTTCCTAGTCCTTTCATCATTTCAGGTATTTTTTTACCTCCAAACATGAGCATTACCACAGCCGCTATCATTATGAGTTCTGGGCCTCCAAGACCGAGCATTCCAACTAAAATTGTATTTATCATTTTTGTTTTTTTTGTGAATTAATTTTATTTAAGAACTGTAATTACCATCTTATAAATAAGATGGTAATTACAGCATTATATCAATAAAGATTATACAATGAATAATCCTGCAATTGCGAGTGTTTGTGATGAAGTTAGTGGTTCATCAAATGCTTCTTGAATAGAACTTAGTGGAACAGATGTAATTGTTGTTACGCTTACACCACCTTGAATAAAATTATCTTCACCATCATAAATTGCTTGAGTTGCTGTTGGCATAGTACCTCTACTACTACCTGTTATCCATCCTTTATTTCCAGCATCTAATCCATTTTTTGCGCGAAGTCTTCGAACTTGTGAGGCATGACGTGCTTCAACAGAATGTATTTGCAAAGCAGCTGTTAACACAGCATTGTCACTGATCAAATTTCCTGCTTGTCCCTTATATGCTCTTACGCCAGTGTCTTCAAACCCTTGCGACAAGGCTAGGAAATCAGCATAAATACTAAACGGGCTAAAGGAGCCTTGTGCAGTAAAATCAAATGTTGGTTTTGCATCAGCGGTTCCGCCTAACGCTGCAATAGTTGTTTGCAGAAAACTAACATGTATTGATTCATGTTTTTTGATTTGATTGAAAATTGTTAAGTCGATGGCTGGGATTACACCTGAAGCAATTCCCATGGTATAAAACTCTTCTTCTAAATATTCCAATTTGAGTGCGAAGTTTAATACATCAACTATTGTTTGTACACTTCCATTTTTAGCTTTACTTGTTTCAGGAATAGCCATTAATATTCCTACAGGAACAGCAGCTAATGCAAGATCTTTTCCAATTCCGCCTAAATTCAATAATGATTCACGTCGAGACTGGGGAGCTTTGGGATCTGATTTCAAATCACCAATACTTTCTATCATTTTTAATAAGTTCATGATCGTTTTTTTTAAGAGGTTGGTAAATTATTTGCGTTCAGTTTTGTTGTTAGGTAGGCAGATGCTATACTTAATACTTGTTGTGGAGTTTTGGCTCCATCTAATCCACCAATGATAACATCATCACCAGAGAAATCTGCTGACCCTGGATTAATAAGATCGCGAATTGCTGCTGCATGACGTGCTTCAACAGAAACAATTTTTCCTGCAAGTAACAAGTAATTTACATCCACAATAAGTTTTCCGGCGCCATTATATGCAGACACTCCTAAATCTTCAAATGCTTTAGCCGTAGCTAAAACACTTGCACGATTATTAAAATCTATAGAAGTAAAATTTACCACTAACGATGGAATTGCAGCAGTACCGATTGCAGCCTTAAAAAAATCACGATGTGCAATTTCATGTTTTTTCAAATCTCCTAAAATTAATAATTCAGCACTCGACATTCCAAAATAGGGAGTTGCAATTACTTGAGTGTAGAACGCAGCCTCCAATTGTTCAAGTGCATAGGCATAATTTAAAATACCAACATCACCACTTCCTAAATTTATTCCTTCATCTACTGTTGTACCACTATCTTTTTTACAACCTGCCATTAATAAGCCCGCAGCTGCCATCGAAGCTCCTGCGTACTTTAAAAAGTTTAGCCTTGCAATGGGTTTTTGCAAGAATCCACCTTCTTGCGTTTCATCTTTTGTTTGCATGATTTTAAATTTTATAAGGTTAAAATGTTTAATTAAATTCTATCACTAAATTGTTATGCCAATATTCCATTTTAAAAAATTCATATACGGTAGTAAGCGCGTTTCGCAATTTCATTTACGAAAATTATAACGCCATAGATTGGGTGAGTATAAAAACGCTTTTAAAATTTACAATGAGAAATAATTTGCACACTAAAAAAATCTATGCCAAAAAAATGCGGTTATTAAATTTTAAAAAATAAATGTTATTTGATGAAAAATTTACACAATAAAAAAAATAACTTTTGAGATGTGAATTATTAAATATTAACAAAAATCATTTTAAAAAACATTACATCTGTTAATCTTTTAATTCCTTTAAATACATTTCAACAGTACGTTCAAATCCATAATACAAAGCATCACTCACAAAAGCATGACCAATGGAAACTTCTAACAAATCAGGAATCATCTTGTTGAAATAACGCAAATTTTGAAGATTTAAATCATGCCCAGCATTTATACCTATTCCGATTTCATTAGCATAAATGGCTGCTTCTAAATATGGTTTAATTGCTAGTTCGGGATCAGATAAGAAGGTACTAGCGTAAGCTTCGGTATAGAGCTCGATGCGATCAGCACCCGTTTCTTTTGCATGTTGTATCATCGATTTTTCAGGATCGACAAATAACGAAACACGTATGTTTTGGTCTTTCAAAAGCGATACTATTCCCTTTAAAAATGTTTGATTTTTCGCAGTATCCCAACCAGCATTAGACGTTAAAACATTTGGTGGGTCAGGAACCAATGTTACTTGCGTGGGATTCACTTCTAATACAAGTGTAAGAAAATCATTGGTTGGGTAACCTTCTATGTTAAATTCAGTGGTCACAATGGGTTTCAAATGATACACATCGCTATAGCGAATATGCCTTTCGTCAGGACGAGGGTGTACTGTAATTCCCTCAGCACCAAACTTCTGTATATCTATTGCGCATGAAATAGGATCAGGATATTTGCCTCCTCGCGCATTACGAAGGGTAGCTATTTTATTGATGTTTATACTTAGCTTGGTCACTGTGCTGTAATATATAAGATTTATAAAACTGTTAAGGCTATCAATTCGTTTATATTATCAATTAATTATTTAATGCCATAATGATGCGAAAGTACTATGTTTGTCAGGATCTGAAAATCAATTTATAAATAGGCGCACAAAATATACAGATGTTTGCTTCAAAACTAATACGTGATAATGTTCCTCCTCTAAAAATGGGCGATACATGCGGACGTGCTCTTGCTTGGATGGAAGAGCTTCGAGTGAATGCATTACCATTAATTAAAGGTCGTGAATTTCTTGGTTTAGTATCTAAATCAAGTGTGTCGAACACTAGTTTATCAAATACCACAATCCGTGAAGCTGAATTACCACTTAATAGAGTTTTTGTTTACGAGAATCAGCATGTATACGATTTAGCTAAAGTTGCTTCATTGCATAAACTTGATATTGTTCCAGTATTAAATAACGAACAGGAGTATTCTGGTTTGGTAACGGTGAATGATTTGGTTGCCTATTTTGCAGAAAGTAAAAGTGTTTACATGCCAGGTGGAATTATCATTTTAGAGATGGCTTTGAAGGATTACACGATGAGTCAAATTGCTCAAATTATGGAGTCGGATGGAGCTCATATTTTAAGTGCAAGTGTTTCTGCTACTTCCAACCCACAAAGAATTGAGGTTACTATAAAAATTGACAAAATTGATATTAGTCGAATTTTAGCAGGATTGTATCGCTATAATTATAATGTCATTGCCTCGTATAACCAAAGTGAGCATTCCGATGATTTACAAAATAGATACGATTCATTAATGAATTACTTGAGTATTTGATATATTTGCCATTCATTCAACATCAAGTAGGTAATAACTATTGCAGCTTTTTTTATGATTGTATGATAAATAATTTACTTTTATTTTTTCGAAAACCATACAGGTTATATCATCCGCATCTCTTTCATTGAAAAAAAAAATTACGCACTTCCAAAAGAAAATTATTTTTTTCTTACTCGTTCTTTTTTCGAGTTTAGGAAATCATTTATTGGCGGATGTACCTATTGATTCGATAACATTTCCTCCACAGATTATTGATAGAATTATTATTACTGGAAATAATAAAACGAAGCCGAGGATTATACTTCGCGAATTACTTTTTCATGAAGGCGACTCATTAAATCCATTAGTATTAAATTCAGCAATAGCAACTAGTAAAGAGAATCTTTTAAATATTGGCTTATTTAATTTTGTTGATTTTCATATTTATCAAGCTTTACAAGGTCATATTGATATTCATATTGAAGTTACTGAGCGTTGGTATCTTTTTCCATTTCCTGTATTTGATATTGCAGATCGCAACTTTAATGAATGGTGGAGTAAACGTGATTTCAATAGAGTAAATTACGGAATCCGTGTTAGTCAAGAAAATTTTAGAGGAAGAGATGAAATTTTACAGTTTCAATTTATATTCGGTTACTCGCAGCGTTTAGGAATTTATTATACAATTCCATATATTAATAGAAAGCAAAACATTGGATTAACGATGGCGGTATATGGAATTCGTAACCATGAAATCGCTTATGATAGTCCTAATAATAAATTAGTATTTTATAAAAATCCTGATGAATTTGTACGAAATGATTTACAAGGATATGTAAGAATAACCAAGCGAAAAGGCATTAACAGTTACTTTAATACTACACTTGATTTTCGCTCAACGCGCATTGCAGATACTATTCGATTTCTCAACCCAGATTATTTTATTACGAGTAATCCAATCCAAAATCACATTGGCATAAGTTGGGGATATATTTTTGATAAGCGCGACTATAGATCGTATGCAATGAATGGATATTTTTTCGAGATGGAAGCAACAAAACTTGGAATTGGATTATTAAATAACGAACCTAATTTAATTGAGATCACCGCTGGAATTAGGAAGTTTCAGCATCTTACAAATCGATTTAATATTCAAGCATCCGTAAAAGGAAGAGTAGTGCAAAAAGAAGATGCTCCCTACTTCAACCAACGTGCATTAGGCTATTCAGCAGATTATATACGAGGATATGATTACTACGTAATTAACGGACAAAATTTTTTACTAATACGATCAAATCTTCGTTACACATTAATGCAAACTCATGTTTTTGAATTACCAGTCATTAATTCGAATAAATTTAAAAAGGTGCCTTTAGCAATGTATCTCAATGGGTTTTACGATTCAGGATATGTAACTGACAATCGATTTGGTTACAAGAATCCTCTTGCTAATTCATGGCAGTATGGCTATGGTATAGGATTCGATATCGTTACCTATTACGATTTAGTTTTTCGCTTTGAATATGCAAGAAATCGGTTGAATGAAAATGGATTATTTTTCCATATTGGATCTGCTTTTTAATTTTTCAAGTATCTAAAATCTATAAGTGCCTTCATTCGGTATTATTAATTAAATTTACCGTGATTCTTTTATATGAAAATTGCGCTCTACGCTCGCCAAATTATTCCTTCCAACCATAGTTTTATCTGTGAGCTTTTCAGCGCTTTGCAAATGTATAAGTGTGAAATATATGTTTATCAACCGCTTTATAACCAAGTAAAACACTTGTTGGTTGATGATGTAAAAGTGAAACTCTATAATTCAGGTTCTGAAATTCGCGGGGAAGTGGATTTTCTTTTCAGCATTGGTGGTGATGGAACTATTTTGGACACTTTAACACTTGTTCAGGATAGCGGAATCCCTGTGTTAGGTATCAATATAGGTCGTCTTGGATTTCTTTCAAGCATTGCTAGAGATCAAATTCATGTAGCGATTGATAGTTTAGAGAAAGGACATTATTCGCTTGATAAAAGAAGTTTATTGAGATTAGAGTCGAATAGAAGTTTGTTTGGCGAGGTTAGTTATGCTTTAAATGAACTCACAATCCATAAAAAAGACAGTGCTAGCATGATGATTATCAACACGTTTCTTAACGGCGAATATTTAAACTCTTATTGGGCGGATGGATTAATCATAGCTACTCCAACTGGCTCTACTGGTTATTCGATGAGTTGTGGAGGTCCTATTATTGTACCCTATTCCGATAATTTTGTGATAACACCTATTGCTCCACACAATTTAAATGTAAGACCAATTGTTGTTTCAGATAAAAACGTAGTTTCGCTTGAAGTAGAAGGGAGAAGCCAATATTTCTTAGCTTCGCTGGATTCTAGATCAGTCACCATTGATTCCAGCATCTCCTTAGCAGTAAGAAAAGAAGATTTTACCATGAATTTAGTGCGAATCGCTGATGACAATTTCCTACGTACGTTGCGCAAGAAATTGAATTGGGGACTAGATATTAGAAATTAAGAATTGAATTAACCTAATTTGAATAAGTAAAATATTATTTTTGTGCCAAGGCTCCATTCGCGAAACATGAAAAAACAACTACTCGTTTACTTAATACTTTTTCTCTCATTGCCTTCCATATCCCAAGCACAACGTATTCGTGCTCGATGGAAAGCCTATCGGTATGAGTGGAGTTTTGGTATTGGTGCTAGTAACTTCCTCGGGGATTTAGGTGGTGCAAATCAAATCGGAACGCATGGTGTAAAAGATCTTGAAGTAACAAAGACACGACCTTCATTAGCGGCTGGATTTAGATATAAGATTAATCCATTTTTGGCTTTACATACACATTTCACTTTTGCACAATTATCTGGAGATGATAAATTAACTACCGAAAAATTTCGTAGCAATAGGAATTTGAATTTCAAAACCAACATTTACGAGTTAAACTTAAATTTGGAAGCCTCCCTACTTTCACAAAGAGAAGGTGGGATCTATCGATTAAAAGGAGTAAAACGATCATCTAGTTTCGAAGCTGCACTATATGCCTTTGTTGGTATTGGTGTATTTCATTTTAATCCCAAAGGAAAAAGTCAAATTGATGGTAATTGGCACGAACTTCAGCCATTAGGAACCGAGGGACAAGGACTTTCTCCTGCTAGATCGAAATATAAAAGAACCCAAGTTTGTATTCCACTAGGAATTGGAGGGCGTTATTTCTTTAATCGTCGTTGGGGTGCTGGATTCGAATTTGGAATCCGTAAAACATTTACAGATTATATTGATGATGTAAGTAAAACATATTATGATAACGGAGCAATTTCTCAAACACAAGGTCAAATTGCGGCTAATTTAGCTGATCCATCTTTAGTAAAAAATGGTCAGTCAAATGCTGGTGAACAACGAGGTGATCCGAGATATAAGGATTCATATATGTTTGCAATTTTCAGTATTCACTATAAAATTCGTACTGGTCGCACTAATTTCCCAATTTTCTAAGCATTATACGTCTGCAATCAATTACTTATCCTAATACATGACTCGGCAATAAGCTTACATGGAATCCGTTATTTTCTGATGCAAAAAAGAATTGCACTTATACTGCTAATTTTTACTTCCTTTCCACCATTTCTTTTTTCTCAATCGAGAGAAATGGGAATCATGGTTGGCATGATGGGTTATAAAGGAGACCTCAATCCAGTAATGTATTCGACTAAAAGCATGGATCCAGGTATTGGAATCCTTTATCGTCGATCTTATAGTAATCATTGGGCATTTAAGGCTGCTCTCAATTATGGACATATTCATGCCGATGATGCGAATGCGAATGACTCTTGGAGTAACAATAGAAATCTGATGTTCAAATCTCATATTATCGAGTTAACTGGTCAATATGAATTTAATTTTTTGCCCTATCAAACTGCGAATCCTGCAACGAATTTTACACCATATATTCTTGGTGGGCTTTCCATTTTTCATTTCAACCCCAAAGCTTATTATAAAAACGATTGGATATCCTTACAGCCTTTAGGAACCGAAGGACAAGGAACTGCTCAATATAGTGATCGAAAAAAATACAAACGCACCGCTGTTGCCATCACTTTTGGTGGGGGTTTTAAATTTAAAATCGCTCGTCGATTTGGATTAACAATCGAAAGTGGTGTTCGTCGAACGTATACAGATTACCTCGACGATGTAAGTACAACGTATGCAGATCCGAAAGCTATCAGAACAGAAAATGGAAAAACAGCATCAGTTTTAGCTGATCGCTCCATTGAAAAGTCGCCGGGTGGAGATATTGGACGGCAACGTGGAGATAAAGCTAAAAAAGATTGGTATATGTTTACTGGAGTTCAGCTTACTTATACCTTATCGAAGAGATATATTGATAGTTGTAGACCATTCAGACTTAAGCTTTGGTAAAATTCAAAATAATTTGCTGTTAAAGGCTGGTTAATACATTATAAACATACGTCAAAGGGCTTCCTTTTATTACCTTTGCACCCCAAATGTCGGTTAAGCAAAATATTGATATACAACGTCTGCCTAAACATATTGCCATCATCATGGATGGTAATGGAAGATGGGCTAAACAAAAAGGTAAAATTCGCACCTTCGGGCATCAGCATGGTGTTGCAGCAGTAAAAGATACCGTAGAGTCATGTGCTGAATTAGGAATAAAAGTACTAACACTTTATGCTTTCAGTACAGAGAACTGGAAGCGACCTCAATTTGAAATCAATGCATTGATGCAGCTTCTGGTGCAGTCTATCAGTAAAGAGACACCAACATTAATGGAAAACAATATTCGTTTGATTACCATTGGCGACACGGAAAGCTTACCATCTGGAGTTTCTAAAAAATTAAAAAAAGTAATTAGCGACACAGCAAATAATTCAAGAATGACATTAGTTCTTGCTCTCAGCTATAGTTCTCGCTGGGAGATTACGAGAGCCATGAAGATGATTGGTGAAAAAATAAAAAAGGGCGAATTAGATCCTGCAAAGATTGATGAAAAAACTATTGATGATCATCTATGTACTGTAGGACTTCCTGATCCTGAATTATTGATTCGAACGAGTGGTGAAAATCGTATTAGCAATTATCTTCTATGGCAAATAGCATACGCTGAACTTTATTTTACTCCCAAACTTTGGCCCGACTTCCGAAGAGAAGATCTCTACGAAGCAATAATAGATTACCAGAGCCGTGAACGTCGTTTCGGCCTTACATCAGAACAACTTTCACCAGACCATGCGTAATTCGTTTAGGGTACTTACCTGTTTCTTCTTATTAATTCTTACTATTCCATCGTATGCTCAAGTACAATTGGGTGGAGACGAGGGGTTAGTTGATTATAGTAATCCAAAAGAATATGAGCTTGGAGGTTTAACAGTAAGTGGGGTTCAATATCTTGATGAAAGTGTACTTGTAACTTTAACTGGATTAACAATCGGAGAAAAGTATCGAATTCCTGGAGATAAAATTGCGCAATCAATCGAAAATCTTTGGAAACAAGGATTGTTATCTGATGTAAAAGTAGAAATAACAAAAATCGTTGATAATAAAATTTTTCTTAATTATAAGCTTCAAGAACGTCCGCGTTTATCACGATTTAGTTTTGAAGGAGTAAGCAAAGGTGAAGCAGATAAATTACGTGATAAGCTTCAATTGGTGAAAGGAAAAGTAGTGAATGAAAACTTGATTCAAATGACAAGCAATCAAGTGAAAGATTATTTTATTGCCAAAGGATTTCTTTTTGTTGAAGCAGATGTTACAGCAACACGTGACTCTGCAATGGGTCCCAATAATGAAATGTTGCTAATAAAAGTTCGCAATAAACATAAAGTAAAAATTAATGAAATCACTTTTCATGGTAATGTAGAATTTAAAAGTAAAAAGTTGAAGCATAAAATGAAAGGGAGCAAAGAAAGTGCTTTCTGGAAAATTTTTACAGCATCAAAATATACGGATGAAGCTTACAGTAAAGACAAAGAGAAGATAGTAGGATTATATACTGCAAAAGGTTTTCGTGATGCTAAAATCGAAAAAGATAGTGTTTATAAAGTCAATCAAAAACGTGTAAACATTGATATATGGATTTCGGAGGGGCATAAATATTATTTTAGAAATATTAAATGGGTTGGTAATACAAAATATACCTATTCACAGTTAAATGCAATTTTAGGAATTAACAAAGGTGATATTTACAATCAGGAAAAGTTAGAAGAGTCACTTTTCATGAATCAAAATAGTCGTGATATAAGTTCGCTTTATATGGATGATGGTTATTTGTTTTTTCAAGTAACTCCCGTAGAAGTAACTGTTGAAGGGGATTCTATCGATCTTGAAATGCGTATTTATGAAGGAAAGCAGGCTGTGATAAATCGCGTAACAGTAAAAGGAAATACCAAGACGAATGATAAAGTTGTAATGCGTGAGATTAGAACTCAGCCAGGGCAATTATTTAATCGTACACTTATTATCCGTACACAACGAGAACTTTCACAATTAGGATATTTTGATCAAGAAAAACTTAGTGTAAATCCAAAGCCTAATCCAGTTGATGGAACAGTGGACATTGAATATCAGGTGGAAGAGCGTCCTTCAGATCAACTTGAATTATCTGGTGGTTGGGGAGGTGGAGCAGGTGTTGTAGGAACACTCGGTGTGTCATTTAATAACTTCTCTGCTAGAAATATTTTAAAGAAAAAAGCATGGTCTCCGTTGCCTTCTGGAGATGGACAAAAACTTAGTTTAAGGTTTCAATCCAATGGAAGATATTATCAAAGTTATAATGCTTCTTTTACAGAGCCATGGCTCGGAGGTAAAAAACCGAATTCGTTAAGTGTATCGATTTTTAATTCAATACAAACGGATGGTACAAAAAGAAGAGATACGAATCATCAAGAATTAAATATCATTGGAGGATCTGTTGGTTTGGGAAGACGGTTAACTGTTCCTGATGATTATTTTAACATCTACAATGAAATAGCGATTCAACAATACAGACTTTCAAATTGGAATCAAGGGTTTTTATTTCAGAATGGAAAATCTAATAACTTAAGTTTCCAAACTACCCTTTCAAGAAATTCTGTTGATGGCGTTATATGGATTAGAACAGGTTCGCAACTTTCTGTTACATTACAATTAACACCTCCTTTTTCGCTCTTTAACAATAACGTAGATTACACGAAAGCATCAGTACAAGAAAAGTATAAATGGATCGAATATCATAAATGGAAATTTAGTGGTGCTTGGTATAAAAGTATTGGAAATAAATTCGTTCTTTATAGTAGAGCTCAAGTAGGAATATTAGGGTTTTACAATAAAGACATCGGTCAATCACCTTTTGAACGATTTTATTTAGGTGGTGATGGATTATCAGGATTCTCATTGGATGGAAGAGAAATTATTGCCTTAAGAGGATATGAAAATAATACCGTTACACCACGTTTGTTAACACCAAATAGTACTGGAACATCTTATTCATTGACAACAGTTGGTGGTACTACTTATGATAAATACACGATGGAACTTCGTTATCCAATTTCATTAAATCCATCAGCAACAATTTATGTTCTTGGATTTTTAGAAGGTGGGAATAATTATTTAGGGATTAGAGAATTTAACCCAACAGTACTTAAGAGATCTGCCGGTGCGGGTGTACGTATCTTCTTACCGATGTTTGGATTACTAGGACTAGATTGGGGATATGGATTTGATAAAGTTCAAAATCAACCAGGCGCAAATGGAGCTCATTTCCATTTCACAATAGGTCAACAATTCTAAAAAAACTGATTATAAGTAGTGATTGTAATCTAAACTATGAATTCTTAATTAATATCATTCAATCCATCTTAACATTAATCTTACTATTAAAGAATTTAAAGGATTACTCTCAAAAGATCACCAACTAAACCATAATATTCAAAGCACTTAGTTGTTGCATAAATGAAATTGGATAACTTTGGCATGAAAATTAAGTAGGCCGTTTCAAAACATATCGCCATGAAAAAAGCATCATCATTAATTGCCCTTATTTTAATTGTAGTATCATCATCAACTCTATTTGCACAGAAATATGCTTATGTAGATTCGAAGTATATTTTAGAAAATATTTCGGATTATAAGGCTGCAAATCAGCAATTAGATCAATTGAGTATTGCATGGCAAAAAGAAATAGAAGCAAAATATGCATCAATTGATAAGCTCTACAAAGACTATCAAGCAGAACAAATACTCCTTACAGAAGATATGAAACGTAAGCGTGAAACAGAAATAACTGCTAAAGAAAAAGAAGTAAAAGAATTTCAAAAACAGAAATTTGGTTATGAAGGTGAACTTTTCAAGAAAAAACAAGAGCTCACAAAACCAATTCAAGATAAAATTTATAATGCAGTAAAGAAACTAGCAACAGATCAAAGTTATGCTGTAATATTTGATAAGTCGAGTGATTTGATCATGCTTTATTCTAATCCTAAATATGATAAGAGTGATGATGTTTTAGCAGCTATGGGATACAAAGCGGGAGCTAAAGGATCGGACAGTAAAACACCTTCAACAAAAGGATCTTCTCCTTCACCAGGAGGAAATACTGATGCGCCAAAAGGTGGAGTAATCGAAGAAAAAAAATAAAATGATATTGGTTTACAGTTTGTAAATACAAATTCAAAAAAATATAATAATCATACAAATCTAAATTTCATTATGACTAAGTACATTGCAATTATTTGTGGTATCCTATTAGGATTTAATACCTTGACCAACGCACAAGGAACACTAAAGTTTGGGCATATTAATTCTACTCAACTTCTTGGAGCGATGCCAGAAACAAAAAATGCGGATTCAACACTTCAAAAATTTGGTGCATCCTTAGAGAGCCAGTTGAAAACAATGTCTGCTGAATACCAAGGTAAAATTCAAGATTTTAAAGCTAAAGAAAGTTCGATGGCTGAACCTATTCACGATGCGAAGATGAAAGAAATTAGTGACCTTGAACAACGAATTCAGGATTTTCAAGAATCAGCGCAAACATCTATGCAAAAAAAGAAGGAAGAGTTGTATGCTCCAATCATCAAAAAAGCTGAAGATGCTATCTCTGCTATCGCTAAAGAGAAATCATACTCTTATATTTTCGATACTAGCGTGGGAGCGTTCTTATATGCACAGGATTCAGATAATGTAATGTCACTTGTTAAAACAAAATTGGGATTAAAATAATCTTAATTCCCTTCTATTAAAAACCCTAGCAAAATAATTTTGTTAGGGTTTTTTTGTTAAAAGAGGCGCTAAGGAATAATTGCTCGCAAAGACGCAGAGGCGCAAAGGATTAATTGCTCGCAAAGACGCAGAGGCGCAAAGGATTAATTGCTCGCAAAGACGCAGAGGCGCAAAGGATTAATTGCTTTCAGAGACGCAGAGGCGCAGAGGAATAATTGCTCGCAGAGACGCAGAGGCGCAAAGGAATAATTGCTGGCAGAGAAGCAGAGGCGCAAAGGAATAATTGCTCGCAGAGACGCAGAGGCGCAAAGGAATAATTGCTCGCAGAGACGCAGAGGCGCAAAGGAATAATTGCTCGCAGAGATGCAGAGGCGCGAAGGATTAATTGCTCGCAGTGTAGTGAATTGAAATAAAAAAACAGAATAATGATGTTACATTTGCAATATGGCATTAAAGAAAGATCCCTCCACTCGACCACTTGGAATTTTTGATTCTGGTATTGGAGGTTTAACTGTGGCAAGTGCTGTACAGGAGTTACTGCCCAATGAAACTATTATTTACTTTGGTGATACTGCACATCTCCCTTATGGAGATAAGTCGCCAGAAGCGATTAAAAAATGGTCTACGGTGATCAGTGACTTCCTACTTACCTTCGATTGCAAGATGCTTATTATTGCTTGTAATAGTATTTCATCCGTTGCTTATGATGTTGTAAAAAAACATGTTGGCAACCGTGCAATCGTAGTGAACGTTATTGATCCGATAGTAGATTATGTAGGTGCGCAAAAAGCATTAAAAAATGTAGGTGTAATTGGGACTAAGGCAACGATTCGTACTGAAATGTATGCAAAGAAATTAAAGGAGAAAAAGAACAAGTTAACTGTTTCGTCTTTAGCAACACCATTACTTGCGCCAATGATTGAAGAAGGATTTTTCAATAATAAAATTAGTAAAACTATTATTAACGATTACCTTTCTCGTCCTAAGTTGGCAAAGATAGATAGTTTGATTTTAGGATGTACTCACTACCCATTGATTCGTCCTGAAATAGAGCAATATTATAAGGGGCGTGTTGTTATTTTTGATTCCGCACAAATTGTTGCTCATCATGTTCAATGGTTGTTAGATGAACATCATTTATTAAATCATGGCAAAGCAAAGAAGCATCGTTTTTATATTTCAGACTTCACGCCAGCATTTGAGCAGAGCACGAAAATTTTCTTCAAAGGAAAAGTTTCACTAGAACAGAAAAATTTGTGGAAGTGATTTTTTTTAAAAGAATGATTTTTACACTTTCATGGTTTCATTTCATCTGAATAAAATTCGTTCAGTAATAAATATATCGTATTAACGGCACAGCGTCAAATTAAAAATGAATAAATCATTCACAATAAAAAGAACGAACTCAGAAGATTTAAATTTTCAAAATCTTGTTGCTTTACTTGATAAAGACTTGAAAATTCGCGATGGTGAAGATCATTTCTTTTATGCGCAATTCAATAAGATTGATACTATAAAAAATGTAGTTGTACTTTTGATCGATAACGTTGTTGTTGCATGTGGTGCGATCAAAAAATACAATAATAGTTCAGCGGAAATTAAAAGAATGTTTGTGCTAGAAGAATTTCGCGGACGAGGAATGGCTTTGATGGTATTAAAAGAACTTGAATCATGGGCATACGAATTAAATTTTTCTGAATGCATATTGGAAACTGGATTCAATCAACCTGAAGCTATTAGGCTTTATCAAAAAGCAGGGTATTCAAAAACTCCTAATTACGGTCAATATGAAAATGTTGTTGCTAGTATTTGCATGAAAAAAATAATTAAGGATGACGAGAAATAATTTTCAATTTTAATTAATGATTTTACTTTTTTATCATCCCAATAATTTGCTTTTGATAGATAATTATTGTCTTTTGAATATATGCAGTTGTCTTTAATATAGTTTAAATGCATTTTGATGTGCGTTTTTTATTTCAGTTATCAATGACTTCGGTTGTAAAACTTTCATGTTATCACCAAACGAAAGTAACTCCATTATTAAGTCATGTGTAATATACAACTTCAATTTTATTTGTAACTCATCATCGTTGTCCACTAATACTTGCTGTGTATCGTGAAGTGGTAAGGTTTTAATGTATTTGCCTTGGAATGGGTCGAACGACAAAATAATATCTTGAGGTTCTTGATCATTGGGACTGATGATTCCAAAACAATAGCGAAAACTTTCTTCAATATTATACGTTTTGGGGAAATCAAAAATTCTGTTGGTGATTTCAAGATTCGCTAAACGATCAAGAGCAAAACTTTTTATGTTATCATCTTTTTTATCCTTCGCTAAAATATACCATCGGCTCTTAAACTCTTTCAATGCATAAGGTTCGGTTGTCCTTAAACTAATTTCATCTTCCCAAAATTTTTGATACGAAAATTTGATTTGAACTTTGTTTTTAATTGCATGTAAAATCCCATACAAATTTTCCGTTCCTTGAGGCCTACGTTTTTCCAAATGAATAAACGGCGTAAGGTCTTGTGCCAAATTTAAAGAATTGAACATATCAAATGCCTCAATCATTCTTTGAAAATTCATATTCTCCATTTCACTTTGCGAAATAAAATATCCTTTGCTCTTTGTTGAATACTCAATGTCAATTCCAAATGTATTTCTGATTTCACGAATGTCTCTTTGCAAAGTCCGCTTTGAAAAACCAATATTCAAAGTATCGTCTTGCATTTGCAAATAATCAAATTGCTTTTCAATATAACCCTGCATCTCCTCGTATGTTGAGAATGGTTTTGCTTTCAACTTTTTTAGAATCAAAAGATATCTTGAAATGTAACCGCGCTTAGACATTATTTTAAAAGTGCCTTTGAGTCCCTTGCATCATAAATTTTTCCATAAACCCAAGCACCTTGATCATCTTCAAAGTATAGAGAACAGAAGTCGGATGATTTATCTTTTTTCTCCGGATCGTTCAAATTGCTTTTTGCCTTATCTAAGAATCCTTTCTTTCTTATCCATCCAAATACAATTGGAATAATGTAAACCGTTTTATCCTTGTAATAATTATATTCAGCATTAAAATACTTATCCCCTTGCGTTTTTACTGACAGCAAATATTTTCCACTATCGTCATCTAAAGCTTTAAAGCTTGTCTCCTCGTATTGCTTTGCTTCAATTATTAAACTATATACCATTCCGTCCTTATCTTTCCAATGAACAAGCATATCAGCTCTGCCGACAAACTTCTTATTGTGGTAAACAGTATATTCTTGAAGTGTTGCAGACGTGTCAGGAAAAGCCCGAAGAATAGCGTTATTAAATGCCCCTACCCAAGCTCTCTCGTTTAAAGCAAAAATAAAATTGTGTTCATTGTAATTATAGATCGTATTTCTTAAATGTTCCAGTTCATCTCTTAGACATTCAAAAGTTCTTTTAATGAATACGTCAAGCCCAAATTCTTTAACTCGTTCTTGCTCAATGAATGGTTTGTGTTCAATTTTCATATTTTATTTATTAGTTCCATTAATTTATTAAGTGTAATATCTCTTCGCTTCCCTCCAATTATAGGAGTGTAAAAAGGTTCACTTCCCAAAATAGTTCTTTCTTCGTCAACCACTGTTAGCATCAATGAAAAAAGCAACGTAGAAATTTTCTCATTCAATAATTGTTCAGCTTCTAAATGTCTATTTATTGAAAGCACTTCCATATCAAGTTTAGTTTTCTTGAGTTCAAGGCATTTGTTACGGATCGAAATTTTTTTATCCGCCAAATCTAATTGCTCTTTTTGCTTCTCAATAACTATTTTGTCCATCGACAACTTTTCTTTCTTGACTTCTAGCCTTTTCTTTTGAATCTCAACTCTCTTTTCAATTAATTCAAGTCGTTCCCTTTCTGTCGACCTTTTTATTACTGTTGTTTCTTGCTTTAGCGTTTCCATCATTAAATAATTTGATTATCTCCAAGCAAAGATGCAATGTCGAAACGCCAAAGTGTGTCGCTGTAAAAAATTATTGTTGTTGCTTGTAAGCTTGATTATGCTTCAGCGAGCATATTTAAAATGAGTTCTGTATTGGTCACATTATCACGCAGGTTTTCCTTTTTCAGGCCCTTTAACATTTTATTATTCGTTGGTGGATTTATCACTCCATGCCTTTGTAATAATGTCTGTAAGCGTTGCAAACTGTTGTCCTTCTTTCAATCCTCGCTTTTTCCATTCATCTGTTAATTCTTTCCGAACTTCTATACTTTTGAGACGTTGATTTATCCAGCTTTCCGAATAGCCCAAATTCATATAGTTTTCCAAGGCTCTATCAATACTCAATTCGGGGTCTTGCATTTCATCTAATCTTTCCGACGCTACTTTTGCTAACCACAATTTAAAAGGCTCTGCATTTGGTGATGGAACACTTTGAATTAATCTGAATAGCTGCTCTGAATCGGCAACATCGGTCATTCGCATTTTACCATACGAAGCAAGCATTTTCAAAGCGTGACAATTCGTCACGGTTTCATTTCCCTCTTCTTTAAGCCTTTGTTTTAATTTTCTCCAATAGGCATTTGGGTCAATACTATCCGTAAGAACAGCCATTACATCAACAATAGATATATACCATTTCTCCTGTTCTTCATCCCAAAGGCTCCGAACTTGCTTTTCTTCAAATAATTTTATGGCGGTTTCTTTTGTCATAAGGCTTTATTTTGTGTTGCTTTCTATAATGGCTATCTCTTCTTCCGTTAAATCATAAAGTTGGTAAACTAGTTGATCGATTTGAGATTCTAAGGCTGTTGTGTTTGCTTGCGGGTTTTGTTTTTTTGCCTCCAAAACTCTATCAACCAAATTTGAAATTTTACTTTGCTCTTTCTCTCTTGCTTTTGGGATTGGAAGTTTTCTTAATTCAGTAAGGGTTGTTTGTCTGAAATCATCTTTGGTTGCAATCGTGGATGAATTTAAATATAAATATGAAATAAATCTACTTGCTAGAATTGCTGTTAAAAACTTTGCATCAAATTTTTTGTCGGTCGGAATAAAAGGATTGATGTCCTTCTTGAACACAAATTTTTCATTGCAGTATGTAACAGATAATCTGTCTTGTCTGTTGATTATTCTTCTGATTAAAACCTTTGGTTCTTCTTGGTAAAAACAGATTAGGTTTTTCTTTGCTGTTAAGTCAGTTGAATAAATATTTTCCTTAACAAGCAAGTAATTGTAAACATTTCCTTTAACTAAAAAGGGAAATGTATTTTCTTCTTTATCTGAAGTTCCCTCTGGAAAATTGCTGCCCGATAAGCCTTGTGTTGATTTTGTAATTTGTCCAAGTTCAATAAAATTGTCATTGTCAAATCTTGAAAACTGCTGAACAGATTTATCAATTAGAAGTTTAAGGTTGGGCAATTTTAAATCAGCTATTTTAAATAAAGCAAAATCTACTTTATTGAAGTTCTCAATCTTAACTTTCTTATCAATGGCACAAATAGAATATTCATTAGTTTTCCTTTCTGACAGAAAATACAAAGCTGTATCTACAAAAGCATCTTCAAAAATGTTGAACGGAAGATTTATTATTTTTTGAATACCATAGTTGGAAATAATATGTTTCCTCAACTTAGAATAGTTCTCACCTGTCTGCCAAGTAACAGGAGCAATGAATGAAAGTAATCCATCTTTATTTAGAAGGTTAAGTCCTTCTAAAATAAAAGCAACTGATGTTTCATACTTTCTTTCGAGTTGCAAATACTTATCACTAAAATATTTCCTTACTTCATCGTCAAAAGACTCCAAAGGTATATACGGTGGATTCCCAATCACTACATCAAAGCCTACAAAATCACCATCATCATATAACACTTCTGGAAATTCGAAACGCCATTCAAAAGCATTTTCAAAAATCTTGTTGGCTTTTATTTCTTCAATTTCGTTTTCTAACTTTTTAGTTTCTGCCGTGAGCTTAGATACTTTTTTATTCCAATCAGCGGTTTCATTTTTGCTCATCTCAAAAAGACTTTGCTGTGTGGTCAATTTCAGAAGTTCTCCATTAAGATTATACAGCTTCTTTGCTTTCGGGTCATTCAAAGAAATTTCACTTCTGAAATCCGATTTGATATCAGCAATCAGTTTTTCCATTTCTCTTTTTTGTTCCTTGCTATCAGCGTTTCGATAGGTATCAACTGCTATACAATAACTTTCAATTGACCATTTGCTTTTTTTGAGTGCTTGTTTTAAATCAGCATCAATTGCAAACCGGCTAACTAATGAGTTTCCGCATTTTATATTGATGTCAATATTTGGAAGTGTTTCTAATTCCGTTGCATTTTTATAATAAGCATTTTTCAATAATTCAATCCACAAACGCAAGCGACAAATTTTTACGGAGTTTGGATTGATGTCAACACCAAAAAGACAATTTTCAATAATGGTTTGTTTCTCGTGAAAAAGAGTTTCTTGAATTCGTTGGCTTTCTTTATTAGAAGGATTATAATCGAAAAGTTCTCCTTCTTCGTCAGTTACAATTAGTTCATCATTTACAACTTCAACATGATATTCTTTTAATCGCTTTCCTGTTCTGTCTTGCAATATTTTTAAGTCATTTTTAACAGCAATCATTTCATTGAGTGCAGAAACTAAAAAGTGTCCAGAACCTACAGCAGGATCGCAAATTTTAATGCTGTTAACAATCTCATTGGCTTCTTTACGGTCATCAATTTTATCGTAAAGTTCGTCTACTGTTGAACAATTCCATTTTTTAGTTTCATTGAACTTTTGAACTACCGATTTGCGAATTGTTTCACGACACATATACATGGTAATGAAACCTGGAGTAAAGAATGAACCGTCTTTGTAACCGTTTATTTTTTCAAATATTAAACCTAGAACAGAAGCATTAATAAGTGATTTATTATCTTCTTGAATTTCTTCCGAACCTTCGCTTGTAAAGTCGTACGCATTTAAGAAATCAAATAAATATTCTAAGGTTGTTAAATTTCCTGTTCGCTTTTTGCCTTGTTCGTTTTTTAGAACTGTTGTTGAAATAATAGGAATCGTTTTATCATCTTTTAAGTTGCTGATGAATAAAGTTACTTGCTCAATTTCTGTTGGTTCAAATAGCGAACTATTTAAGTAAGGCACTTTTTCAAATGCTCTTTTCACATCTTCATTTCTATCATCATATTTACGAGCTAACACTTGAAAAAATAAACTATTTAGGTCGTCATAAGTTTTGATTTTGTCGATACTTAAAAACGAATATGATTTGTCACCTTTCTCATTTTGGCGATATGATTTATGATAAGTTATAAGTTGGGCTTCCAATAATTTAAGAAACAAAATTCTGTTTATCCAAGTAATGCTCAATTCAAGTCCTACATTGAATAAGCGTTCTTGTTGCGTGTTTCCAAATTGACTTGGTCGGTCTAAACGATTTATTTTATCTAAGCTGTCAAGTTGTATGATTGCATCTTCAAGAATGCTTCCCGAATTTCTTTCACCATCTTTGTTTCGATCAATTAGTTTTTTGCCTCCTACTTTCGTTTCAGTTAACCCAATAATGTGTAGCAACTCGCTGTAAAATCTTTTATCAAGGCTGTTACTATCGTTGATAAACGGTAATTTTAAAAGATGTTCTGCTGAAAGCAATTTAAATAATGCAATGAGTTTATTATCGTCTGCGCTGTCAGCATTACGAAGTGGCTTTTGATATTCCTTTAAATCGAAATAAGTAAATTCAATTTCTGTTTTTATTTCGGCGATGAAAGGTTCTGCAATTTGTTTGTAGAAAAAATCGGTTTTGCTATCTGCCAAACGACCGCCTTCAAAATCATTGAATTGTTTTACAAAGTTTTTATTTTGTGCAAAAAGTCTATCGAAAAGAGTAGCATCAAAAATGAACCATTCGTTTATGTTCGTAGCAATAAGGTATTTTACTTCTAGATTTTTATGTGTAATTCTTTCTCTTAAATAGTAAAGTATTAATTCCTGAAACGCTTTGGTGTTTAATTTCGAAATCATTTGTTGAAGGCTATCACCTACAGCGAATGATTTTATCATTTCCGTTTTGTTGGTCGGTTTTTTTGCCTCGATAATTACACCAACCGAACTACTTGCATTATTGCCATTGTGAATAACGAGATCGTTTCGACCTTTGGTATTTATAAAATGAGCAGGGTCGTAATACGTTTTCTTTAAAAAGTCAATGACGAGGTTTTTATGAAACTCTTCCGATTCGGTGTCATTTGTCCTGTCGAGTAACTAGATATGATTTGTTTTGAAACCTTCAATTTCAGTTCTGTTAGGCTTTACTTTTAAAAAGGCTTTATTAAGTGCTTTTCTTGGTTTCAATGCTTTTATTTCCATTTACTTTTTCTGTATGTAAATTTTAATTTGCTAATATACTTTTTAATGACTGAAAATTTGCGGAAGTGTTAGCAAAGAATTATCCTAATAATCGTGGGTTAGTTCACCAATGCCTAAGAAACTATTTTTTAAAGAAGCATTGGTGAAGAAGCACAAGTTTACTGGATTAAATTATAAGATACAATTGGTATTATTTGATTTAATACACCTCCATAAAAAAAAGCCCTGCAGTACGAAGACTACAGGGCTTTTTTTTATATTAATTATGCTTAATAGAATTTTCCTCTACGGTCATCTATATTTGCTTTCTCGCGTAATGCATTAAACACTTCGTATTGTGCACGTGATTGAACTTGCTGACGTAATTGTTTTTGAGTATCTGATAAATCCTTTGGAAGAACAGCATCTTTAAATGATGTAACCATTACTACATAAACTCCATTCTGACCTTTTAAAGGCTCAGAAACTTGATTTGGCTTTAACGTCATGATATGACCAACAACATTTGCTTCCATACCTGCATTGCCAAGGAAAGGTGTTGCAAACGAAATATTTTCAGCAGGCACAACAGTTTGTTTATTACTAGAAGCTATCACATCTAAATTTGTTGCGTTACCTGATTTTTTTAACTTCTCAATAAGCATTTCAGCCTTTTTATCTTTTCGAGCTTCAGCTGTAACTTGATCTTTAACTTGCTCAAGAGTAGAATAACCTTTATCACGAGCATCTGTTAATTTAGCAACAACAAATTTATTTCCGAACTCAAATGCTTTTGAAACGTCTGCAATCTTTGCATTAAATGACCATCTAACTAATTCGCGTGAATTTTCTAATGGTCCAATTTGCTTTGATGATTCCGTAATATTTGTTTCAGATAATTTAGTTAGATTTCCATCTTTAACACCTTTATCAAATCCAATAGCAGTATTATTTTTACTTGCAAACTCATTTGCCTTTGTATATACGCTTTGATATGTTTTTGAACTTGCTTCAATTTTGCGTGTTACAAATGCTACTTCTACTTGACGTGAAGTATTACTTTGATCGTTAATTTGAATGATGTGAATTCCAAATTGTGTTTCAACAACTAATACATCACCTTTTTTACCTGCGAAACAAGCATCGTTAAAAGGCTTTACCATTGCACCTGAAGCGAACCATCCTAAGTCACCACCTTTTGATTTAGCACCTTCATCAGTTGAATATTTATCTGACATCATTTGCAGAGGCGCTCCACCTAGAATTGCTTTTTTAATACTATCAGCTAATGCCATTACTGATTCTTTTTTTGATGCGTCAGCAATCTTTAATAAAACATGACTTGCTTTCACAGAATCAGGCATCATCTTACTACTAGAAAGTTTAGCAAGTTTTAATGTATTATTTTCTTCATAAGGTCCAACAACAGTTCCAATAGGTGCACTAAACATTATAGAATCAATATTAGCAGGTAATGTTCCCTTTTTGTGATAAGCACCATCAAAAGGAGAATCACTATTCAACACTACAAAAACTGAATCATTTGTAGATGCTTTAAATCCATCAACCATTTTTGCAATTGCATCAGATGCGGACTTTCGATCAATCTCAGAAGGATTCACATCAAATGTTACATAATCAATAGAGCGACTAGCAACTTGTTTGTAACGCTTTAAATTAGCATTATAAACAGATTTTAAATCAGCATCTGATATTTGAATTGTAGTATCAGGAATTGAACTAAATGGTAATTCAACATAACGAATAGATGCAGTACGATTTTTATTGATGAAATCATCTTTCACCTCGGCTGTAGTAACATATAAACCTTGTTTTACAAGATCATTGTATTTCTGTCCTAAGCGTTCTTGTTGAATTGCTTTTTCAAAAACGACCCATTGAGCGCGTGTTTTTCCTGTTTTATCATTATCCATATTTTTAAGGAAGTTCATTACATTGGCTGGATTAAAAACTCCAGTTTTAGGATCTGTAAATGCTTGCTTAATTTGTGGATGTGGATTATTTCCTCTTACCATATCAAAAAGTTCATCGGGCGAAACCGTTAAACCAATTTTAGAATATTGCTTGCCCATCACTTCATCATTGACGAGTTGATTGTATGCTTGCTCACGCAACTGATCCATTGTATTTTGGTCAACATTTTCAGCATTATTGTTGAGCTTATAATTGGTAACCATGGTTTGCACCTGAGCTTCAAAATCCTGAACATTGATTTTCTTACCAGCGATAACTGCAACAGAGGTGTCGTTACCACCAAAAAGATTCCTGTTATTGTGTAAAAGGTCGCCGAGGATAAAAGCAAAGAGACTAAATCCTATGATTCCAATCAATAGGCCTGCCCTACTTCTGATCTTATTGATAACTGCCATAACTATATTATTTTTCCGATTTGAGGCTGCGAATATACGATTCTAACTGTTACGGCGAAAGCCTCTTTCTGTTTCCCATCAACTAAAATTCTAGCTCGAACTCTGATTCGGCTATCGTCGTTATTATTAAGAAATTTTCATTTATCTAGCTAAAAAGGTGCTGATTAGCCATTGCTTTTGTCCATTAAAATGCGCTGCTTACGCCTTACTATCCAAAAAATAATAGCTATCGTAGAGAACAAGAAAAACCATATAGCAGAACAGAAACTTTCTGTCATCCACTTGAAACCGCCCAAGGCAATGCCAATCAATGCAATAAAAAACCAAGAAAGTTCTAGCACCCGTAGCATCAAATTATTCTTTTACTGTGATTCTTCCCTTTACATTAAAGATACGATATCTGCTAAAATCCTGATTGGCTTCAAAGCCGTTACCGTATATAATTTCTTCTTTCGTCTTTATTTTAACAAACTGATCAGAATAAAGGATTTCTTTCTTCTCATCCCAAGTAAGTTTCTCTGTATTTAACTGATCACCTTTTTCATTAATAACGACTACATTATTTTTTGCTTCCCACTTAAATTCTTGTTCAAAATGTATTGCGTAATTCGCAGATAATTTTGAAATCACCTTTTTATTTTGATCATAGAATTCAATTAATAACCCCTTTGGTAATTCTGTGATTGCTGGAGGCGCCGTGATTTTTTTTAATACTGGAGCGGTTACTCTTAACTTAACAATTCCTGAATCACTATACAGTGTTTCTAGGTTCTTTATTTCCTCGGCAGGATCAGCATTTTTTGCAGAGATTCTTGCGATTTCATTT
>JBBRAW010000019.1:0-43229 GCA_038206385.1 Bacteroidia bacterium
AGAAACGAAATATACATTACTAGAAAATTGCTTGAAAGTAATTTTCATCGCATGACAACTATTCCTGCTCAGCAAATATTAGAAACAGGAATAGTAAAAATATTACCTGAACTTTCAGGAAAATATTATTTTAATTTTCGAGGGCGAAAGGCATTAACAACGATCAGCTATAACCGCATTTGTGCTTTTGTTGCAGCGAAAACGAATCGAGTAATAAAACTTTTGAGTAGGAAAGATGTCCCGGTATTTTCCTATGAAATGAATGATAGTTTATCACAACTTTTTCCTTATTCAACAATCCGACAAATAGTAACATCACTTCAGCCTCCAACTGTAAAAAGTATGTGGCAGGGTTATCATACAAAATTTTATTCGGCGAATGGTGAAGTGAATTATAGTCCGAGATTTTTAAGAATTTTAGCGATCATAAAAAGTATTGAGCTTGAGTTAAATTCAGTGATCGATCTTGCAGGTAATGAAGGATACCTTTGTTTCCTATTAAAAAAAAATACAGCGATTAAAAAATTTACGCTAGTAGATTACGATGAAAATGCAGTTGATGTTGCTTATCAAACAGCTAAGCAAAATAGTTTCGTCGATGTAAATACAGTTTTGATGAACATGATGTTTACTCCTGATATTACCGGCACTGCAAAAAGATTAAAGTCCGACTTAGCAATTGCATTGGCTGTAACGCATCATTTAATTCTTACCACTCAATATTCATTGTCTGCTATTTTTGAAAGACTAAAAATATTTTCGAATAAATACGTGATCATAGAATTTATGCCATTAGGATTGTGGGCTATAGGAGAAAAAAACTTTCCAGCAATTCCAGAATGGTACACAGAAACATGGTTTAAAAATGAATTTGAAAAATATTTTAATTTAATCCTTCATGAAAAACTGGAGGATAACAGAATAGTGTTTTTGGGAGAAATTATTTCTAATTGATCGAAATGGGAATCGTTAACAAAATATTTAGTCGGATAGCAAAGTTGCTCTTACGAAACGATCCTGAATTTCAACGGATGCAACAATTAGTTGCGCAGCTCGATAACGTATTTCAAAAGAGTACACTTGCTTCAACAGCGCTTTTGTACCCTCCGTATCGAATTGATGAATGTAGTATTAATGCCTATAGTTATGTTGCTGAGAATTCTAAACTTTCGATGGTAACAATTGGAAAATTTTGTTCAATAGGACCGAATCTTTTGGCTGGATACGGCATTCATCCATCTCATGGTATTAGTACTTCGCCAATGTTTTATTCAACGTTAAAACAGAATGGAGTTTCAATTTCCCCAAAAAATAAAATTGAAGAACGCAAACCCATCATCATCGGAAATGATGTTTTTATTGGTGCGAACGTAACGATATTAGATGGAATTAATATTGCGGATGGAGCAGTTATCGGCGCTGGTACAATTGTATCCAAAGATGTTCCTCCTTATGCAATAGTAGTTGGTTGTCCTATGCAAATTATTAAATACCGATTCACAGAAGAGCAAATAAATAAGCTTCTCCAAATAAAATGGTGGGATTTTGAAAAGGAGAAACTACCAGAACTAGAAAAATATTTTTTTAATATTGACGAATTTATCGCTGCAAATGGCCATGATTAAAATTTCTATCATCACAATCAATTTCAACAATGCAGAAGGCTTGCAACGCACCTTAAAGAGCGTAGTGAATCAACGATTTTTAGCTTATGAATTTGTGATTATTGATGGAGGTTCAACTGATGGAAGCGTCGATATTATCCAACAGAATACGAGTAAAATAAATTTTTGGGTAAGTGAACCTGATAAAGGAATTTACAATGCTATGAACAAAGGTATTCGTCAGGCAAAAGGCGAGTATCTTTTATTTTTAAATAGTGGGGATGAGTTGTTCGACTCAGAAAGTCTTTTCAATGTAGCGGAGCAAATACATAATGAGGAAATTATTTATACTGACATCGTAATTTCAAATCAACAGTCATCGTTTAAGAGGCAATATCCTGACAAACTTTCTTTCAGTCAATTATTATTTGACTCTTTGCCGCATCATCAAGCAACCTTCATTCACAAAGATCTCTTCGAGCAATTTGGGTTTTATGATGAAAGTTATAAAATTTGTTCTGATTGGGCGTTTTTCATAAATGCAATATGCAAACACAATGTTTCTTATAAGCATTTGCATTTAACACTTTCCATTTATCATTTAGATGGTATCAGTTCATCAAAAAAGTATGAGGAATTAATTCAGAAAGAGAGGCGTGCAATTTTAGAGCGCGATTTTCCAATGTATGTGAGTGTATATGATGAGCTTCTTGCTTCGCGTTTACTGATGGAACATGTTCAAGCATCACGACTATTAAAGCTTGCGAGGAGATTTGGTTTTTTAAAGCATCTCTTGAAATAAAAAAATTATTGCATCACAACAGAGAAATTATTTATCCTTTCGTTGTAGCAATTTTCTTTTGGCTAATCGTTAGATAAACACCAAAAAATATTAGTACTGCAGCTATAAGATGAATGGAATTGGGAGAATCTTTTCCTAATAGCATTGCAAATCCAGCAGCTAATAATGGTTGCAAATAAATATAAACAGAAACCGTTCCTGCACTAAGTTCACGAAGCGCAAGTGTATTAAAAAGATACGCTAGAAAGGTAGTGCCAATAACAACAAATATTGTTGCCATCCATGTTGTTTGAGAGAAAGTATTCCACTCAATCTCTGTAAATTGTTTCCATCCAAAAGGTAAAACGAGAATAGCTCCTATACAAAATACCACTTGCATTATTGTTAATGGATGATATTTCTTCATCAATGGTTTTACCAAAACAATATATATAGCAAATGATAAAGAGTTGATGAGAATATAAAGATCACCTAATAAAGAGCTGGTTCCTGTATTGGAATATTTATGTCCGAAGAGTATTAATAATACTGCACCACTTAATCCACAAATGATTCCAACAATTCTTTTTGCATTGATGATTTCCGATAAAAATAATGCAGATAATATCATAACAAAAATAGGATTCGTTACCATCATTAATCCTGAATCTATGGGACTTGTAAGTGATAATCCTTTAAAAAACAATAATTGATTGATTGTTACACCGAAGAGTGCACAAAAAAATAATCGTAGTCGATCTGTTTTAGCAATTTTTTCAGTGATAAATAATTTTGTTGTTAACACAAAAAGTATTGCAGCTACCCAAACACGAATTACAATAAATCCCATCGGTTGAATAAATTTTGGCATCACTAATTTTGCAATCGAATAATTTGCACCATATAAAATATTAGCTGCCAACACTGCAATATGTGCCTTAAAATTACGACTCATGCAAATGCAGCTTTCGCTCCTTCAACAGCTTTTGCGGAATTGCCAATAAAAATTTTGCCATCAACAATCATTACAGGGCGTTTGAGAAAAGTGTATTCTACTAAAATATATTTCCGATAATCTTCTTCAGTAAGTGGCTGATCGTTTAATCCGAAAACTTTAAATTTCTTGGATGCCTTACTAAATAAATTTTCATAATTACCTGTCAGTTTTCTCATCTCTTCAAGTTGATCAGCAGTGATGGGATTCTTTTTGATATCCTGTAAAATCACATCTTCGCCAGGATTAATTTCTTTAATAATCCTTTGGCAAGTATCACAGGAAGAAAGATGATAAATTTTTTTCATAGTAATTAAAGAAATTTTACGCAACGATTTTTGGCACTACACGCTATGTAATTCGGGAACTTATTTTAAAATATTTTTTGCACCACTCGTTTACAGGTATTTGAATTTCCCATAGTGTAAAAATGTAAACAGGAAACTTTTGCTTTATGTAATTCTTTACATTGTTCGATGGCCCATTCAATTCCTACTTCTTTTACTTTGTCAGGAGTATCAGCTTTTTCTGCAGCTTCTGCAAGCTCATCTGGAATATCAATGTGGAACATACTTGGTAGAACTGTCAACTGTTTTTTAGTTGTAAGTACTTTTATTCCTGGAATAATAGGAACATTAATTCCAGCTTCTCTACAATGATCAACGAAAGCAAAATATTTAGAGTTGTCAAAAAACATTTGAGTTACGATATACTCGGCACCCATTTCAACTTTCATTTTCAAATATTTCAAATCCGTTTTCATGTTCGGTGCTTCGAAATGTTTTTCGGGATATCCAGAAACGCCAATACAGAAATTTGTAGGTTCTGCATCTAGGAGTTCATCATCTAAAAATATTCCTTTGTTCATGTTCACAGCTTGATTGATAAGATCAGTTGCGTATGCATTGCCATTAGGTTCAGGGACAAAACTTCCTTCTGTTTTTATAGAGTCGCCTCTTAGCAAAAGCACATTGTCAATTCCGAGAAACGAAAGATCAATCAAAGCATTTTCAGTTTCATCTTTAGAGAATCCTCCACAAATGATATGAGGCACTGCATCAATTTTATATTTATTCATGATTGCCGCACAGATACCAACCGTTCCAGGGCGTTTTCTTACTGATTTCTTTTCAAGGAAACCTCCTGGTCTAGTTTTATAAACATATTCTTCGCGGTGATACGTAACATCGATAAATCGAGGATTAAACTCTAACAACGGATCAATAGCATCATAAATAGCATTCATACTTCTACCTTTTAAAGGAGGAAGGATCTCAATCGAAAAGAGCGTTTTATTATCTGCATTCTTTAGGTGTTCGGTAACTTTCATAGGTCGGTAATAATAAGCATTTGAATCCCTTTAAACGTTTTACAAATAAAAGAGTTATACTAAATCATATTGCTTATAACAATAGTTTTTGTACGATGCTGCAAAATTGCATACAATCTAGGAGAAAATGCAATCAAGATGATATAATTTCTAAACTTGATATAAAAAGCAAACGCTCTACATTTCTGCAGAGCGTTATGCCAAATAGGGGACTCGGGAATTCTTAGCGTGTAATGGTTATTACACCTGATTTTGGATCTTTTCCTTCTTGATTAAGATTGATGATAAAGTAATAAGTTCCTTCTGGAAGATCTTTACCTTCAAATCTTGTATTGCTATTGGTGTTACTATAATTATCTTTTGAGAATACTTCTTTACCCCAACGATTGAATATCTGAACGTTGTTGTTTGGATATTGCTCAATATTTGTGATTTTGAAATAATCATTTTTACCATCACCATTTGGTGAAACCACATTGTAAAAATCGATATCGCAATAAGTAGGCTGTGAAGATTCTCCGTTTATACAAGGAGCACTACCTAATGCACGAGCAATTAAATTTGCAGTACTACTAGTTCCATGTGATTCTGCAGCACCAGATGCGCCATTTGCCGCAACCCATGTTGTTCCACCATCTTCACTGATTTCATAACTTACTGCTCCTGGTATTCCTTTCCATGTATAAACGAAAGTATAACTTGTTGAACCGCCTGGAGTAGCTGGACCGCAAACTAAAACTGGAGCAACTGGATAACTATTTTTAGCAACAGAAGCGGTATCTCTTGAAGTACAACCATTTTTTGTTACTAATACATTGTATACACCAGCAACTGAAGTTGAAATTGTTTGTGTTGTTTCACCATTCGACCATAAGTAAGAATCGGCAGTTGATGCAACAGTTAAACTTGCTGATCCACCAGTACAGATGATTGTATCAGCTACTGAAAATACAACTGCATTATTTATTGTTAATGTCATATTTGCTGAACTACTACATCCTGGAGGAACTGTAACGTCAACACTATAATTATCAGCAACTGTAGGAGTATACTGATTTGAAGTAGCTCCTGTTATAGCAGTACCATTTTGATTCCATTGGTATGATGCTCCTGAAACAGAGGTAACTGATAATTGAGGAATTGGATCGTAATTACAAATAGTAACATTGCTTAATGAAACATTTGGCTTAGCAACTGTTGTGAGTGTCATTGAACCTGTTGCAGCACAAGATCCAGTACCTACACTTACAGAATATGTTCCTGCAGTAGTTGGAGTATAAAACTGATTCGTTGCTCCTACAATTGGTGCACCATTTAAAGACCATTGCGTTGCATTTGTAGCTGCTGCTGGACCTGCATCAAGTTGTGAAGCTGTTGCGCCAACACAAATTGTTTCGTTTGAAAGTACATTAACAGGAATGGTATTAAATGTATTTAACATAATATCAAAACTTGCTTGACAAATACCACCTGTTGTTACAAGTACACTATACGTTCCACTAGTTGTGGAATTAGGCGTTAACGTTGATAATGTATCATTTGGTAATGGAAGTCCATTAAAATACCATTGGTATTGTGAACCAGTATTTCCAGCATCAAATGTTGGTGCAGGATCATTGATACACTGAATAATATCAGCACCTAAATTATCAGTAGGAGCAGCGAACAAATTCATTACGATTGTATCACGACCTGAACATGTTGGTCCGTTGTTAACTTGTACAGTGTAAACACTACTAGTTGTTACAGGTAACTGTTGACTTGTTTGACCAGCAATCACAGTACTTCCATCATACCAAGTATATTGTAATCCTGGTATACTTGCTGAAATAGTTATGGGTGTAGTTCCAATACATAAATTTTGATCGGGACCAAGGCTTACATTAATTTTATTGTTAACGTAAAGAATCGCGAGGGTATCACCTGTGGTTATATCTCTTCCGCAATTATCCGAAAGGGTATTTCCATCTGTAAATGCACCACCTACAGTGATGTAAAATGGACCAGTTCCACTTGTATTAGATGCCATATTAATTAATACAGTATTTGTTTTTAAGTTATTCGTACTGCAATAGCCATAAGCACTTGCCGCAGGAAACACTGTTCCTGTTGCATCTGTAATAAGAAAATCAGAACCATCAGCGGCTACGGATGAACAATAAATGCTATCAGATAAATTCAGTGTAATATTATTGAACACGCATCCGATCGAATCAATTTGAGGTGTAAGTTTCGCGATAACTGTTGTATCAACATATAGATAAACAGTATCTTGAGAGTCAATTAATTCGAATCCACACTCCCCTAAGAAAGTATTTCCATCAAATCCTTTTTTCGACCATAACCTTGTAACACCAGCTGAAAGTGGATTCAAGAAAGTAATGACTAATGAATCGGTATAGCCATTAGCACAAGTTAATGGAGTAACTGCTATAACTGGGTTTGGAGTTCCATAAGGAGCAAGAGTACGGAAATCAGAAGGGATTGCCGATGCACACTGAATAGGATATAAAGTGTCTAAAGGAAGAATAATCGTTCGATCGTTACAGTTGACTGGTAGATATCCACCAGAAACTCCAGCAACGGTACTTCCACCAACCGTTCCTGGAGAGAAACCAGGTTGAATCAACCTACATTGGGCAGTAATTTTTATCTGAATATCACGAACTACTTCACCTACCTGAATGCCATTTCTAAAATCTTGAACTTTTAATGCAATAACAGCAACTTGCTGTGCCAATGGGGTGAATTGCATAGTTCCCGTTTGAGGGTCAATAACAATTGGTGTAATTGAAGAGAAAGGATATATCCCAGAATAAAGTGCGCCGTTAACAGCTAATGGATCACCAGAAATAATTGGTAAATAAGTAACATCCGTAAATGGAGTAGGGCATGGGTTACCTTCTTGCGCATTTATTAAAGAAAAAACAAGTGAATCGCCATTAGGGTCAGAAGCTTGTTGAACGTAATTAAAGAAATTACCAACACAAAAACGAGTATAAGCAGGGTTGCTAAAAATAGGGGATGAGTTTGTAGGCGCATCTAAGTTATTAAGCAACGCATGCGTAGTAAGGGAATTAGGATTTAAAGTTGTAATAGCCGAATTTCTTGCACTTGACGACCAAAAGAAATACCAATCAGTTGTTTGAGCAGGTAAATCAACAATACCCTCAAAACGATAAATTTCGATATCACCTACATTACCTGCACATGTTGCTAGTGCAACAACGCAAGGAGATGATCCAACGGTATCAACCGAAACTTGATTTACAGGGAATGTACCATTAAGTCCAAGTAATGCCGATTGATAACAAACGTCATAAGTTGAATTAACAGGAATTCCTAAACAGTCACGATAGATCGCAACTTTTACTAAAAACTGAAGTGGAACACCCGTTGGGGCATAGGTGATTTCTGCTCCTGCAAGATGGGATGCAAACGTCTGATCTGGTTTCATTACCAGTACCATTAAGGCCAGAGCGAACAGTGTAAATAATTTTTTCATAGCAAATCTTTTAATTTATTTCGGTGGGGTATTTATCTGAATAAGTTGATTGTTCCTTTTTGTTTGTAAGTAACACCTGAAATTGATGTGGCAAATATATCATAAAAGTAGGTTCCCGTTTCAGCTAATTGTCCTCGTGAAACTGTACCATCCCAAATAATTTGTTTTCCTTTTCCTGAGAGTACCATTCGGCCCGAACGATCGTAGATATGAACATCTACAGAAGTCACTTCAGCACCTCCAATCACAAATTGATCGTTCACGCCATCGCCATTAGGACTAAAAACCGAAGGAAGTTGCCCCAATACTTCAACAGTTGCGTTTAATTCACGACCAGAAAGGAGGCATTTAACGGTATAAATTCCAGGTTCATCATAATGATGTGAAGTACTTGCAACATTATTTATTTCTGTTCCATCACCAAAATTGAAATCAGCTTTTTTACCATTCTGATTCGTAAGTGCAGTAATCGATAATGGCGCAAATCCTCCTCTGGTATTTAATATCAATACAGGTTCAACAAGTGCTTCATCACTAATGGCAGGTTTACTAGTTGCGACCTGAGAAATACCTTGCTCTTTCACATTTCCTGATGAATTATCAGCATGAACTGCATTAATTGTTGCAGGGGAATGTGTTGGAGTTGAGGTAGCTTTTTTATCATTCTCAATTGTAGATGTAGAAGCTAAATTTTGTGTTGATTCATCTGTGACATGTGAAGCTACTGATGAAATTTTCTTATCATTCTTTTCTTGATGATCAGTTCCTGCATTTCTTTTCGGAGGTATAATAGCCGAAGCTTTATCACTATTTTTTTCAGTAACAGCTTGTTTGTCATAATTAGCTACCGAATGAACGTTTGACTTATTGTCGATAATAGGAACGGTACTTTGTTGATTGTTGTCCGATTTGATAGGAGATACTATTTCGTTAGAATTTAATTTCCAAATAATTCCTAGTCCTACAATTGCCGACGCTCCAGCAATCCATCCAGCAAATGGAGCCAATTTAGCAATAATCGTTTTTAAAATTCCTGTAGAAACAGAGGTGCTACCATCAGCAACAGGGCCAGAAGTAACCAGACGGGCACTCACTTTCGCCCATACAGAAGGATCAACCTCGGGCTCGAAGTGATCAAATGTATTTTTTAACTGATCTTCTAATTTCATGGTAATTTATGGATGCTCTGTATTAGTTGTTTGCTGATAATGAATTTGTACTGATTCGGCGAGTTGAGCTCTGGCTCTTGAATATTGTGATTTACTTGTGTTTTCTGATATTCCTAACAGCTCACCAATTTCGCGATGATTATAACCTTCTATCGCATATAAGTTGAATACTGTTCGGAATCCTTTGGGTAATTGTTGAATGATCTTTAGTAACTCTTGCGCATCTAATTTTCCTAATGTGCTTTCTTCACTTATCTGATCTTCAGCCATCTCAATCCCCGACCAACTAATTTTTTGTTGTCGGAAATGATCAAGAGCTGTATTTACTACTACTTTTCTGATCCATCCTTCAAGAGACCCATCACCTTTATAAGAACTTAATTTTTGAAATACTTTAATAAATCCATCCTGTAAAATGTCTTCCGACTCTTCGCGATTGGATGAATATCTCAAACAAACAGCGAACATTTTACGGGAAAAGCGCTCGTATAATTGCTTTTGAGCCCTTGCATCCGGGATTAAACACCCCTCTACTAATTGCTCGTCTGTCATAGCTATACTGCTCTCTAAACTCATAGACCGAAAATTAAGAAAAAGGGTTGCACGAAGGGGGATTATTATAAAAAAAATGATTCACGCGAAGACACGAAGAGTTATTCTCGCAAAGACGCAAAGACGCAAAGACGCAAAGAATAAATCTCGCAGAGGCGCAGAGGCGCAAAGGATAAATCAAGCAGAGACGCAAAGACGCAAAGGATAAATCTCGCAGAGGCGCAAAGGATAAATCACGCAGAGACGCGAAGACGCAAAGGATAAATCACGCCAAGGCGCAGAGACGCAGAGGAAGATTCTCGCAGAGTCGCGAAGACGCAAAGGATTTATTGGGTCATCGGCACATTGTTCATTTGCCTATTTTTAGCCCCTTCAGAAATCATACATGCTCAATCATACCGATCTTTGGTTAATTTTTACAATTATAATGCTTTTTGTTATCACGTTGATAATTCAAAAGGCGGCAAATGTTATTAAAAAAAGTAGCGATAATATAAATGTCAATGACGATTTAAATGAATCGGCGGTAGAAATTCATCAGTACCGAAATTTAGTTTTAACGTTGGCTATTGTGATGTTGGTATTTTTTATTGGCTATAAAATTTCTGTTAAAGCAGGAATTGAAAATCATGTGATGGATTGGCTTCATCTTGTGGTGAGATGGGCACATGTTGTTTTAGGAATTTCATGGATTGGTGCATCGTTCTATTTTATTTTTCTCGAAAATAGTTTGAATCGTACCGAAGGATTGCGTGATGAACTAGCAGGAAATTTATGGGCTGTTCATGGTGGAGGTTTTTATTATGTAGAAAAATATAAAACGGCACCGTCAACATTTCCAAAGAAATTACATTGGTTCAAATACGAAGCATACTTTACATGGCTTAGCGGATTTATACTTTTATCGTTGGTGTATTATTTAAACGCCAGCACTTACATGATTGATCCTGCTGTTGCAGATATAAAACCATTAACAGCAGTAGGAATTGGTATTGGCACTTTGGTGTGTGGATGGATTATTTATGATCTCTTATGTAAGTCGGCGTTACTACAACAAAAGAAATTATTTGCATTAGTTGGATTTATTATTGTTACTTCAATCTCGTTTTTTCTCAGCCATTTTTTAAGCGGACGAGCAGCATTCATGCACATTGGTGCATTGCTCGGAACGATTATGGCGGGCAATGTTTTCTTTGTAATTATTCCAGCGCAAAAGGCATTGGTAAAAGCAGCTAAAGAAGGTACGCTCGTTGATCCATGGTTAGGAAAATATGCGGGATTACGATCGTTGCATAATAACTACATGACATTACCAGTAATTTTTGTGATGATTAGTAATCACTTCCCAACAACATTCGGAAATAGTTTTAACTGGGCAATTCTTGCAGGATTAACGTTGATGAGTGTTGCTGTTCGCCACTATATAAATTTACATGAAAAGGGCGAAAAAGCAATTTGGATGATACCTTTTGCAGTAGTATGTTTAATAGCACTTGTGATTGTTACAGCTCCAACGCCATCAAATAAATCTGTAAAAAATTTACCTGCAATTCGGTTTACGGAAATTCAACCTATCATTAAACAGCGTTGTGTAGTTTGTCATTCAGCACATCCTACTGATGATGTACAAATTATTGCACCGAATGGAATTATGTTTGATAGTCCTGAACAAGTTAAAAAAATGTCGGAGCGAATTTTAGTTCGCGTAGTGCAAACTCGTACCATGCCTCAAGGAAATAAAACGGGGATTACGGACCATGAGCGTGAACTTATTGGTTCGTGGATTGCACAGGGTGCAAAAATCAATTAATCTAGTTCCAGTTCATGATGTTTACATTTTCTTTTTTGATGTTAAAGAAAAGTAAGACTTCATCCAGAATTTTTTCTCGAACAACAAGTATTAATTCACCATCAAAATTATCTTTTAATAAAATATTCTTGAGTAATTTTGCAAAGCCATTATCTTGTAATTCTAGTGGACCAATTTCATCAATAATAATTATATCAGCTTGATTAGTGGTAGCATTTTCTATTACATTTATGGCCCAATCAAATGCTGTTTGAGAAAAATAAAATTTCCCAATTTGTAAAGCAGCTGGATCATCAGAAGAAGTTTCCATCGATTGAATTTCATCATTTAAAATATTTTGAAAAAAACGAATACCATCAATTACTGGAGAAATAACTCCTGAAACATTTTTTTTCTCAGCAATAAATTTTTGTAGAAACGTTGTTTTCCCGCTTTGAACTGGTCCCGTTACAATGCTAATTTTCATTGGTGTTTTTTTGTAATTGAAAAAATAGTAATCCCATGGACTTATTGATGCGTTTAAAATAAGTATGATTTGAAGTAGACCTCCATGATAATAGTACAATAGCTTTCATCTCAGGCATTAGTTGTAATAACTGATTAATTTCCAGAGAAAATTTATTTTTATTATTTTCCAACCACCTATTAAATACTTTTCTTAAAATTGGTGTGATAATAAAATACCAAAAAAGTGTAATCACTAAAGCACGAATAATTAATTTTATTGCCTTGCTTTCTATAAGTGAAAACAAACCATTTTCCATATACGATTGTACTAAAATAATAATAGCGGCAGCTGCTAATATCCAAAATAAAAGTGAGAATTTCTTTTTGGTTTTTAAAGTTTTGTAGCTTGTTACTGATGAAGTTTTATTGTTGCAATGATAGAAATCAATTTGTCCGGATGCAATAATTTTAGGCAATCGAATAGCATAAATTCCCGTAATTAATCCCATCAAGAAATATATGGATAGGTAAGTAATCACGATATATAAACTATAGCTTTCAGTTTTAAATCCCATCTCTTTTGTAATGGAGTTGAGAAATTCATCTATAGCTTTCCAAAAATCAACACCAAATAATAGTGTAAGAATAATGACTTTTTGAATTGCTGATTGCATCAATGCAAAAATGGAAAGTATGAATGCAGATAGTCTATAGGTAATTCCGATTGCAAAAATAATTTCGGCAAAAGTTCCCTGTAGAAATACAGCAAAATAAGCAGCTAATGGTGTGTACGGACTGAGTATCGCTTTCACAATAATTACAAGAATCGTTGCTTTTAGGATGATTCCATATTCATACTTCGGAAGTACTAACGCACAAATACAAATAACTGCAAAGGCTGCTAATACTAATCCCGAAAAGGGCATTTTAAATGCATGTAATATTCCGCCAAGAAACGCTTCACTGAAAGCCCACAATGCCGTAATGCGTAATTGATTTTCTTTGAAATCGTTATTCACAATGAAAATTATAATTCATCTTTTGCATATTCTTCAACAACTAAATGATCACCAATATTAACTTTTCCACTCTTCTCAAGTATTAAGTTTTGACCAAATAAAACATTATTATTTTTTCTCCTAAAGGTGCTTAATGTTTTTAACGGCTCACTGCTTCGCTCTGCTGTTTCTTGGTCAATAGTTGTAATAACACATCTGCCACAAGGCTTAACTCCTAAAAATGACACTTCCCCAATATTGAATTTTTTCCAGTCATCTTCTTCAAATGCTTCTCCTCCACTAAACACAAAATTTGGTCGAAAACGATTCATCGGAATTTGATTAGACAAACGATTATTTAAATCTGCCAATGTAGCTTCACCAATAATTAAAAATGGATATCCATCAGCGAAACTTACCACTTCATTATCTTTCGCATAGTTTTTGTCAATATATCTTCGAGAATGATCTGGCATATAAACCAGTCTGCAATTTATACCTAGTAATTCTTGAAACCATTTATCGATTGTTACATTATAATGTATTGCTTGGCATGTGTCATCCCAAATTTTTACCATCAACGTATTCCCGTTGTTAATTGTAAATGGGATTGTTATTTGCTTTAAGGGATCCTGTTTAAATGACAATGAAAAACCATCTTCTGTAAATTGAACAGTAATCAATGCCATTTCTGCGCATTCTCTTTGTGAGATAAAAACATTGTCTTCATTAATCAGCATCCATCTTCGATCATATTTTAAACCACGTTCCTCTGCTATTGCAGAAGTTAGGCTTATTCCGCCAAGAGATTTTATAGGATAAATAATGATGGAAGTAAGTAATAATTGTTTCATCTTTCGCTACGATCGATTAGAAGTTCAAATTTAGCATTCTCTAACGAATATAACGTAATAGAATTAAATAATACTAACACTTATATAAATTTGTCCATTAATCTTGTTCTTTTTCATATACATTTCTTAAAAAATTGTTCCGTAGCTATGGCTATACAACAATTTTTGTTCCTTGTTTAAATAAAAGATTACTTCGCTTCTTTGAACTAATTTATATTAAGAATTGCTATAACTTTACATTCCAATAAATAACATGCTCGAATTTATCCTCAATACTAAAAAGATTCAAACGGATTTGCCTTCTGGTATGACGATGCTTGATTTTGTTCGCTATGAGTCACATCTAAAAGGAACTAAAATTGGTTGTCGCGAAGGTGATTGCGGAGCTTGTACTATTTTGGTTGGCGAAATTTATGACAATAGTTTACGCTACCGTTCTATGACATCTTGTTTAATGCCCATCGGAAATGCAAATGGGAAACACATCGTCACTGTTGAAGGAATAAACATGGATGATTTAAGTCCAGTTCAAAAAGCAATTATTGAAGAAGGTGGTACGCAATGCGGTTTTTGTACTGTTGGTTTTGTGATGTCGTTAACTGGTTATTGTTTGGATGAAAAAAAATCTAACAAAGAAAATGCAATTGCATCTATTGATGGAAATATTTGTCGCTGTACAGGATATAAATCATTAGAAAAAGCAGCTTTTAATATCACTGAACAATTACAAAATCGTGATGCTGAATCAAAAGTCAATTGGTTAATAGAGAATAAATTTATTCCAAGTTATTTTGCAGATATTGAACAACGTTTGGTTGCAATTCAGAATACTAAAAGTTCAAATGCAACTTCTGTTAAAGTTGGTGGTGGAACGGATTTATATGTTCAAAAGCATGACAGTATGGCTCATACGGAGATTGACTTTTTGTTTGATAAAGTGGATTTAAATGGAATACATAAAATTGAAAATACCATTTTTTTAGGTGGTTCAGTAACAGTAGAAGATATTCGTTCGAATAGGATGATGTTTGAGATGTTCCCAGATTTACTTGCACATTTGAAATTGATATCTTCAACTCCAATAAGAAACATGGCAACTCTTGCGGGAAACTTTGTGAATGCTTCACCAATTGGAGATATGACAATTTTCTTTTTAGCATTGAATGCAAGCATTGTTTTATCAGATACAATAAATAGGAGAACAATTAAATTGAAAGATTTTTATAAAGGATATAAAACGTTAGATAAAACAGCTGAAGAATTCATCGAGCAAATTCAATTTGATGTTCCGAATAAAAATACCTATTTCAATTTCGAGAAAGTTTGCAAACGAACACATCTTGATATAGCAAGTGCAAATAATGCTATAAGAATTTCACTTAACGAAAGTACAATTGAAGAAATTGCAATTGCTGCTGGTGGAGTTTTTGCCTATCCACTTTATCTTATAAAGACTTCTACCTTTTTAAAGGGGAAAATTCTGAACGCAGAAAATATCTTAGCTGCGGTAGAGATTCTTCAATCAGAAATTGCACCCATCACTGATGCACGAGGTGATATGGAATACAAACGATTACTTACGCGACAATTATTTTTTGCACATTTTATAAAATTGTTCCCCAATATTATTTCTGCTGAAGCATTATTACTTAACGAATTTTCTGCTTAACGTATGAAAAATATTGACTCCAGATCACATACGCGAGGTGAATCTATTTATGTAGATGACATTCCTGTTTTACAAGGAACACTTTATGCCGCAGTATTTGATTCAACAGTTGCTCATGGAAAAATTATTCATCTTGATGTTACCGATGCATTAGTAGTAGCTGGTGTTGAACGCATTTTAACGTATAAAGATATTCAAGGCGAAAATCAGATTGGCGGAATCATTCCTGATGAACAATTATTAGCTTCTGACGTTGTTGACTTTTGCGGAATGCCTATTGCAATTGTTGTTGCCATCAGTGATGAAATAGCACACGTTGCACTCAAAAAAATTAAAGTTCAAATTGAATCATTGCCAGTAATTATTGATCCACGTGAAGCTGCAAAACAAAATAAATTAATTATCCCTCCAAGAACTTTTCAAATTGGTAATTCGCAAGAAGCATTTAATAGTTGTGAATATATTTTTGAAGGCACAGCAGACTCAGGTGGTCAAGAGCATTTGTACATTGAGACGCAAGGAGCGTATGCAGTCCCGATGGAAAACGGAAACATCAAAATTTATTCTTCTACGCAAGGACCAACAGCTGTTCAACGTACAAC
The DNA here is from genome assembly GCA_038206385.1 of Bacteroidia bacterium. Taxonomy (GTDB): domain Bacteria; phylum Bacteroidota; class Bacteroidia; order AKYH767-A; family OLB10; genus JANXSD01. The sequence continues at coordinate 16,316 of JBBRAW010000019.1, forward strand.
TGCAAGAGTTCTTGGAATACCAATGCATAAAATCGAAGTAGAAGTAACACGATTAGGTGGAGGTTTTGGTGGGAAAGAAGATCAAGCTACTACGTGGGCGATTGTTGCTGCGTTAGCAACTTTTCATTTAAAAAAACCCGTTAAATGTATTTTGAATAGGATGGAAGATATGCGCATGACAGGCAAGCGTCATCCCTATTCAAGCGATTTTAAAATTGGTCTTTCAAAAGAGTTGAAAATATTGGCTTATGAAGCAACTTTTTATCAAAATGCTGGTGCTGCTGCTGATCTTTCACCTGCTGTGATGGAACGTACGTTGTTTCATGCAACCAATACTTATTTTGTTCCGAACACAAAAGTTACTGCATATAGTTGCAAAACAAACCTCCCTCCCAATACTGCCTTTCGTGGATTTGGTGGTCCGCAAGGAATGTTTGTGATGGAAGCTGCCATCACAAAAGCCGCTGAAGAATTAGGAATTTCTTCAACCATTATTCAGCATAAAAATTTATTGAAGGAAAATGATCTCTTTCATTATGGTCAACATACAAAAGGATGCGAAGCGGAAAATTGTTGGAACACAGCTATTGATAAATTTGATTTCGAAAAATTAGAATACGAAATACAAGATTTCAATTCGAAAAATAATTTCATAAAAAAAGGAATTGCAATCATGCCAATTTGCTTTGGAATTTCTTTCACCAAAACACTAATGAATCAAGCAAGAGCATTGGTGCATGTTTACACTGATGGAAGTGTATCAGTTAGTACAGGTGCTGTTGAAATGGGACAAGGAGTAAATACAAAGATGTTACAAGTAGCAGCAAAAGTTTTTTCAATTAATCATTCAAAAGTAAAAGTAGAAAGCACCAATACAACTCGTGTTGCCAACACTTCTCCATCTGCCGCAAGTGCTACAGCAGATTTAAATGGTAAGGCGACTGAATTAGCTTGCAATGCAATTTTATCGCGATTAAAGAAACGTGCAGCAATCGAATTATCAGGAAACGAAAGTGAAATCGAAATCAAAGATGAATTTGTTTGGATCAATGGAACACAAACAAATCTTACATGGCCTAAGCTTGTTATGTCATGTTATCTTAATCGAGAAAGTCTTTCGGAAAGTGCACATTATGCAACACCAGGGTTACATTTTGATGCAACAAAAGAAAAAGGAAATCCATTTGCGTACCATGTTTATGGCACATCAATACATATCGTCACTGTTGATTGCATTCGTGGAACGTATGAAACTGAAGCAGTAAAAATTGTTCACGACTTTGGAAAAAGCATGAATACCATTATCGATCGCGGACAAATTGAAGGGGGACTTGTACAAGGAATCGGTTGGATGACATTAGAAGAAATCATCTACAATAAAGATGGAAAACTTTTAACGAATGCTTTATCAACGTATAAAGTTCCTGATATTTATTCTGTGCCGAAAGAGATTACGATTTATGCTTTGGAGACACAAGGAAGTGAAAATGCTATATTAAATTCCAAAGCTGTTGGTGAGCCTCCACTAATGTATGGAATCGGGACTTATTTTGCAATTCGTAATGCAGTAAAAAGTTTTAATCCGAAAGTTAAATTAGCATTGAATGCACCTTTTACTCCCGAGAAAGTTTTGATGGCACTTTATGGGAAATAATACAATCCTAAAATAAATTAGATTTATTTTATTGGCAACATTAATTTAAATCGTAAAACTTTTTTTGCTAATTTTATTTCAGCAATAAATACCTGATTGGTTTTTAAAAAATCTGTATTTATATTTTCTGAGCAATTAATATTTTGCTTAGTAAAAATTAATCTTCCATCAACAGAATAAATTGTACAATCAAATTTTTGAATACAACCATTGCAATTAATTTGAAAGCTATTATCTTTTAGAATAAACGATGGTTCACAGTAACCATTTTCTTCAAGACCAACATTTGTTACTGTAACTGTTTTGCAAATGGAATCTTTTCCACAATTATTAAAAACATACAAACAGATATTGTACGTTCCAGGAATTAAATATTGATGTTGTGGGTTAACTGTAATGCTATCAATATTTCCATCATTAAAATCTCAATAAAAAGTAGTAAACGATTGTGAATTGTTTGTGAGATTAACTGTCATCCCCGATTGGTTAATACTATAGGCAGCAATTGACGGTTGTATTACATTCACTGTTACTGTATCATATTGACTACAGTTTCTTTTTGTAATATGATAAATATAGTTTGTAGTGTTATTAACTACTGCAATGGGATTAACGATTGTATCATTACTTAATCCTGAAGAAGGCAGCCATTGGTAATGTGATTGTGAAATTATATTTCCATTCAGTTGAACAGTATCTCCCTTACAAACTGTTGTATCGATTCCCGCATTAATTGTGAATGGTAAAACTGTAATTTCAACGGTATCTAAAACAGAACAACCATTACGTAGGGCACTCAGAATATAAATTGAATTTGCAGATGGAAAATCATTAGTGATTAAGTTAAATCCATTAATGTATGATGCATTGTTTGAAGTCCATGCTACATAAGAACTTCCGGAAGGAGAATTAGAAAGAATAGCTTTCAGACTTACTGGATCTCCACAAGTAATGGTATCATTTGTTAAAACATCAATACTTGCAGAAAACAAACTTGGTGCTAATGTATCCATTCGTGCAATATACCAATCAGTTGATGCAGTAGTAAATACCGATGGATAAAGTGTTATAGTGCCAGAAGCAATTCCTGCAATGTATGCTCGTCCTCTGCTATCAACAGCTGTATTCCATGAGAGAACCCCTCCGGTTCCTTCATCAGCGCTTCTTGCCCATTGTATATTCCCAGAAGTATCATAACTCGCAATGTACATATCCGCAGAGTTACCTAAAGCGTATGGCCCAAAAAGACCTTGATTAGTATAAGCCTGACCTGAAATTATTATTTTATTACCACGCACTGCAACACATTGAGGATATGGATAAGCAGCATCAGTTTTTCCTGTACGAACCCATTGCTTTATTCCAGCGCGATTATATTTTGCAATAAAAGCATTCGTACTTCCTGTTCCGATTATTGTATCGTTTCCGAATAAACATTTTGTTCCATTAAAATATCCAGTTAAATATGCATTTCCAAAGTTATCAAAATCTATTCCGTAAGGAACAGATTCACCATACGAATATATGGAAGAAAGTCTACTAAACCATAATTCATTTCCTGCTATATCATAGCTTGCAACATAGCCGTGATTTGCAAATTTTCCAGTATTATAAATTACAGTATCCATTCCGAAGCGAATAACTGCACCACTATCAGTACCACCTGAAACAACAACATTTCCATTAATGTCAGCAGCAATATTTAAAGCACCGTCATCAATGTTACGTGCACCAAAACTTTTCAACCAGTTTAACTGACCGAAAGGATTTAGTGAAACAGTAAATACATCTTTATACCAACCTCCTATATTACTATTTCTTACTGTATCATTATCCACTACAAGATAACTGTCTTCGAAGCATCCTGTTGCATATACATTACCTGAGGAATCAACAGCTACATCACGAACATAATCTTCAAAATGAACTCCTGTTCCTGATGCTTGAAAAGTTTTAACAAATATTTCATTTCCTAATGAATCAAATTTCGCTACAAAGCCATCACCGGCACCATCTCCAAAGTAAATATTAGAATTTGTTCTTAATGAATCTGAAAAGTTTCCACCAACAATTATGTTTTTATTTTTATCTACTGCAAGATGATAAATTTTAGGAGGGAAAAAACCGGAACCACTATTCAAAAAACCAAGCACCCTTGTTAATCGAATAAGATTGTAAGAAGTGTCCATAAACATTACATACACACTTAAAACCCCATCTAACTGAATTGTATTTCCCTGATAAGTAAAGGGAGCGTTATAAGTTCCAACAGTAATTATTTGATCGTCATTGGTAATTTTCATTCCATCTAAATTTCCTGGAGAATGAACTAACGACGAAGCACCAATACAACTTTGTGAAAATGCATGAATAGTACCTGAAATAATTATTGCAAGTATAAAAAGTAATTTTTTTATCATTTAAAGATTTATTGTTAATTAATTCGTAATTTGCTTAATGAAAGGATGGAAGGGGGTATTTTCAAATCATCAAATTTTCAAATCGATTTTCTTCTTCCAACTAAAATTTTATAAAATGATCTACTTCTAATCTCATCAATTGTTAATCCGGTAACGAGTGCTTCTTTTTCAGTGATAGCACCACAATTCATTGCTTTCAAAAAATAATTAAGCAGCCCTTGTCCTGTTGCTGCATCATCAAATACATCACCTGTTAAAGTTGCTTGTGCAGTTTTCTCAACGAAGTTTCTTAAACGCAATGCTGCATCTTCATAGCTCTCCAAAAAGAAAGTATATGTTGCAGCATAACGCATTGGCAACTGTGCAGGATGTAAATCCCATCCTTGATAAAATCCATTTCGTAAGGAATGAATTGTATGTCCGAAGCCGAGTTTCCATGCATGATGAACTACTTCTCGATTTTCAATTTCTTGTTCCATCGTTAAGTCATCACCTCTATGCGGACCAACAGGCATTACATTCGTAGCACCATCAGATAACATGATACCTGTTCCACCTAATGCAACACGCGTCATGTGATGTGCGAAATCACAAACAGGATGATCCATCGTTTGATATTTCGCAGTGATATTACATGATGCAGTATAATCGTATGTTCCAAAATGTGCTGCAATACAACGACCTTTTCCTGCACGTATCAATGATAATAATGGATTCTTTCCATCTGCATCCATCACCGCTTGAGTAGCTTCTACCATCATCTCCATCTTCAATGTTCCTTCTGGTAATTTATAAGCATGCTCAATAATTTCAAATAATTTTACGAGTGCTTCTATCTGTTGAGGAATGGTAACTTTTGGTAACATCACAACAAAATTATCAGGCATTTTACCACCTGAATTATCCAATAATGTAGAAATAAAAATATCGAGTGTTCGTATTCCTCTTTGTTTTAAATCTTCTGTAAAAGGTTTAATGCGAATTCCAATGAAAGGTGAAATTGTTTTTTCATTCATGCCTTTGGCAAGTTCCATTGCAGCACTAACTGCTGTTGCATCCTCTTCTGCATCGGGACGATTTCCAAATCCATCTTCAAAGTCGATACGAAAATCTTCAACAGCTTCGCGCTCTAATTTCGCAAGCACTTTTTTATAAACTGTATATGGTAACCATGCACGTTCATTTTTACGATCATCATCCGTCATCTTATCTAAACGACTTTCTAAAGCATGGATCTTAGATTCGATATGTGGAAGTGATTGATGTCCGTTGAGTGATAACACTTTTGCAAACACAGCAAAATTGGGAGCGTAAGTAGTAAAACTTTTCAATGCTGCTTTCCCCATTTTTAATGTGCTATCCGACTTAAAAAGATTTGCACCACCGTAAACTGTATGCACAGCTTGACGTTGCGCGCCATCGCCTGGATATATTTTATTGAATGCAGTATTTGCAATTTGTAAATCGTTATAAACAGATTCTTTTGCTTCTTGCGAAATAGATAATTTCATACTAATGCTAAATATTTATTTATGAATGATAATTTTTAAAAATATTAAACTCTAATTCACCTTCAACTTCCTCTATAGGTTGAATACCCATAAGGATTTAATAGCAATGGAACATGATAATGAGATTGATCAACAATTTCAAATTCTATTGTTATGCGTGGATAAAATGTTTTGATTTTTTGTATCTGAAAATAAAAAGCAGTTTCAAAAACTAGACGATAATTTCCAACTTTGAGAATCATATCTTCCTTTAATAAATCTGTAATTCTTCCATCATCATTGGTAGTTCCTTCAGCAATCTTTATCCAATGATCTTTGAATTGATGTTCGAGAATTACTGCAACATTTTTTGCAGGACGACCTAATGAAGTGTCAAGTATATGTGTAGTTAGTTGGCTCATGAAAATAATTTATCAATTCGTAAATGGGTAATTTTATTTTGTTCTAGCATGGCAATTATTATTTCTACTTCAGGAGTATTTTTTAATCGACTTTCAAGTAAAGATAACATTTCACTAGCAGATTTTCCTGTTGCACATACAATGAAAATGTATCCGAATTTTTCTTCGTATAAATTATTTCCCTGTGATAGTTTTTGCAAAATTAATGAAGAGGCTTCGTCAACTCCTGATTGTTCATTGGAAGCCCATTCTTTTGTTGTTGCGAATTTTTCTGCTAATGATTTTATATCTCCAATTTTTGGATGATGTGAAAAAGCTTCCATCCAATCTTTCTCTCCACATCGTAACCAAATTTTATCTGAATTAGTTTTCAATTCATTAACAGAATTAAATGGGCGATATTCAACAAGTTCCTTCGACCATAATGTACTGCCGCAGCAATTAAAAAGCAATTCTTGTGCTTGATTGATGTGTAGACAATTAAATTGTTCGATGGTCATTTTATAATCTTACCAAATAAACGCATTCTGCTAATTCCGCCATCAGGAAATATCGATAATCTAACATGAGTAAATGGTCCACGTTGTTGAATTTCATTTTCAAAATGATGTTCGTAATTTGCTTGCAATTTCGATGTTGGAAGTATTGTTTTCCATTCAATACTATCTCTACTAATTTTATTCTCTTTCGAGATATCTAATTCACAGCCCTCAATAATGCAAGTATCAGGATAATTTCCTTTGAAGTGACAAGTGTCAATTAAAATATTTTCTATTGTTGCAAGATGTGCTAATCGTACAATAACCCAATCACGATTATTAGGAGTACGATTGCGTTTTGTTTCCCAACCATCACCCATATTAATTCCTCGTCCTGGCATAATTAAATTATCCATGTGACTAAAAAACATGTCGTTGCACGCTATTGATTTGGCACCATTCACAGCTGCTGCAACATCAATAATTTCATTGTCACTTACCAACGACCAATCCTTAAAAACTTCACCATAAACTTTTAATCGAGCAACACCTCCATCAGGATAAGTATGCAACTTCAGATGCGTGTAAATTTCTTTATCTTCAATTTCATAAAAATTTTGTGATCCAGAATTTAAAGGTGATTTTTCTAATATTTCTTTCCATTGTACTTTATCAGATGTTAAATAATCAGCATCAATATTTCCTTGAACATTACAAGCTTCTATTGATGCATCTGGTGGATGATTACCAAGAAAAAAATTCGTATCAATATCAACACCATGAATTTTTCCAGAAGTAGCTAATTTTATGATGCACCAATCATGTCCAGGAACTCTTTTTCTTCGCGATTCCCATCCATCCATCCATTTGCCTCGATCGGTATATTTATCAGCAATAAAAATTCCTCTTCCTGGCTTAAGCAAATTTTCTTTCTCTGCAAAAAAATCATCACTGCATATTATTGCTTTTCCTCCTAGACGTTCGGCTGCAAGATCCGTAAACTTTGTAAATGCAGGAACGTTTATTGTTTTTTGGTCATTCATAATTATTTATCGAGCAAAATTTTTCCACTGGTCAAATGTAAATATTTTCCGTGGTCAAACACTTTTATTCCATCAACAAAAGTTTGTTCTACAACACCAAATAATTTCATTCCGAGGTATGGGGTAATTTTATGACGATGTTGAATCTCATTAATGTTAACGACAAACTCCTTTTCAGGATTCCAGATAACAAGATCTGCATCGTAGCCTTTTTCGATCTTTCCTTTCGAATCACTTAACTGCAAAAAAGTAGCTACATTAAAACTCATCCATCGGCAAATGTCTTCCAATGTAAATCCTCTCGTTTTTGCTGCTGTCCAGATAACGGGTAATGAATATTGCAATCCAGCAATTCCTCCCCATGCTTTCATGAAATCACCAGATTGAATTTCTTTTAAATCTGGTGGTGCAGGTGAATGATCGGTTGCAACAAAATCAATTAATCCATCACGTAATGCCTCCCAAAGCAAATCATTATTTTGCTTCTCGCGAATTGGTGGTGCACACTTAAATTCCGTTGCTCCATCTGAAATATTCTCAGCATTAAACACAAGATAATGTGGTGCTGTTTCAACAGTGATTGGTAATCCTTCCGCTTTTGCCGCCTTCAAATTAGCAATTGCTTCAGACGAAGAAAGATGTACTACATGAACTCTTGCACCTGTTTCTCTACACAATCGAATCATCAAATCTATTGCTTTGTTCTCCCATGCTTTTGGTCGTGATTTTAAATAGGCAATATAACTTTTTGGATGTTGGCGAAAGTTTTCTTGATCATCATGTGGTTCATCCAACTCGCAATGAACTAGTAAAGGTTTATCATATTTTTTTAAGATCGCTAACGCTGTTCTTAAATGTTCGGCAGTTGTATTAGGAAAATCATCGATACCTGAATGCGTGAGGAATGCTTTCAACCCAAAAACACCCTCTTTCAGAAGTGCTTCAAGCTGATTTAAATTATCAGGAACTACGCCGCCCCAAAATCCAACATTAACAACTATTTTATTTTTTGCAGCATCTAACTTAATCTTAAAATTAGTTGGTGAAGTGGTTACAGGTGCAGAATTTAAAGGCATATCAATAAGTGTTGTGATACCTCCTGCAGCAGCAGCTTTTGTGGCAGTTTCAAAGCCTTCCCATTCTGTTCGCCCTGGCTCATTAATGTGTACATGAGGATCGATTAATCCTGGCATGATTACACTATTGCCAACATCTTCAAAAATATAATCATCCACATTTAATGTGTCAACAGTATCATGAATTTTCCCCTTATCGATGATCAAATATCCATTTCGAATCCCCGAACTAGTAAGAATTCTATTAGAATGAAGCGCGACTGGTTTATTCATCTTATTTTTATCTTCTTTGCAAAACAGAACCTATTTCTGTGATGTAAAAGTATCGTCTTTAAAAATGAAATTTTAATATTGTCGTGAAAGATTTACAACTATGGCGGTTTATAAGTGATCAGCTCAATAAAAATGAGGCGGTCATGTTTTTATGTGTTCCCGAAAGTAGTGGAAGTAGTCCTGGCAGGAAGGGTTTTAAAATGGCTGTAAGTAAAAACGAAATGCTTGGTTCTATTGGAGGAGGCATCATGGAGCATAAATTTGTGACCTATGCTAAAGAACTACTTGACGATGACAATGTAAATTCCATTCTTAAAAAGCAAGTTCATTCGAAACAGCAACCCAAACATCAATCGGGAATGATCTGCTCAGGAGAACAAACATTAGCGCTTTACAGATTAAAAAAAGATGATCATGTTGCAATCCTCTCGATCATTCATGCAATGGAAAATCAGCAAATGGGATATTTTACTTTTTCACCTGAAGGGATATTATTTTATGAAAATCTTGACGAAAACATCACTACTTCTTTTCTAAAGGAATCAGATGAAAAGTGGATCTACACAGAAACAATCACTTTTGAAAATTATCTCTACATCATTGGTGGTGGACATGTATCGCTAGCATTTTCAAAATTAATGCATCAATTAAATTTTCATATTACCGTATTTGATGATCGTGAAAATTTAAACACTTTCGAACAAAATATTTTTGCTCATCAAAAAAAAATTATTGGATATGAAAATATAATAGAATATTTACCAGAACAAGAAAATCAATATATTGTTGTAATGACGTTTGGTTATCGTTCGGATAAAATTGTAATTCGAGAGCTATTAAATAAAAGTTATAAATACATTGGTATACTCGGAAGCAAAACAAAGATTGCAAAACTTTTAAATGAATTACGCGAAGAAGGATTTGATGAATTTAAAATAAAATCATTACATGCTCCAATTGGATTGTCAATCAACAGTAGAACTCCTGAAGAGATTGCGATAAGTATTGCTGCTGAAATAATACAGGTGAAGAATGATTTGATAATAAATTAATGCGCTTCAAAAATCTATTTAATATTCTTTTAGTCAAACATTAAATTTAATTTGATAATGATTTAATTTTTTTTAAAATTATATTTTTGTCGGCGATATTTTTTGCAATTGCAAATGCGATTTCTAAATGTGCTAATGCTTTTTCAGTACTTATTCCGATGTATAATTCTGCCAAAAGAGAATGATACAAATGATTATCGCTTAAATTTAATTTCTCGGCTTCTATTATCGCTTCTGTTTTACCATTTGCCTTTGATAGTGCATACGTTCTATTGAGAGCAGCAATAGGCGAATATTCTAATTGCAATAATCTGTTATAAAGTTGCAAAATATTTTCCCACTTTTCTGAAGTGTCTTCTTTCTTAGTATGCCAATAGGCAATTGCAGCTTCTAAATGATATTTCGATAAAGTATTACCATGAGAGGCTTTATTCAAGAAAGATTCTCCTTTCTCAATTAACTCTAAACTCCATAATGAAGTGTCCTGATCTTCATAAAGTATTATTTCACCATTTTTATTAATCCGTGCTTCAAATCGCGAGGAATGAAAACACATTAAGGCCATGAGCGCATTTACTGTTGATGTATTTGTTTGCTCATTTTCCGTTAGCATGAAGGTCAATCGCATTGCCTCCAGACAAAGATCTTTTCTCAAAATTGTATTTTGTGATGTAGAATAATATCCTTCACTAAATAAAAGATACATTGTTTTTAAAACCGATTCCAGTCTGTTGTTTATTTCTGAAGCAGGTGGTATTTCTATCTTAATTTTTTCAATACGTAATTTATCTTTTGCTCGTGCTAATCGTTTATAGATTGTTTCTTTGTTACTTAAAAAAGCATCGGCAATTTCTTCTGCACCAAAACCACAAAGTATATTCAATGCAAGTCCAATTCGTGCTTCAATAACAATAATAGGATTACAAATAACAAACATCATTTGTAGCTGACTATCGTAAATATTTTCGCTAGATAAATCTATATCAATTTCATAATGCTCATTCGACGAATGTTTAATTTCTGATACTATTTTTTGTGAAAATATTGCATTGTGTTTTAGTAAATCCTTAGCTTTATTTTTTGAGACCGTGTAAAGCCAAGCTGTTGGGTTTTCTGGTAATCCCTTTTGTCCCCATGTTTCTGATGCAAGTAAAAAAGTATCACTAACAATATCCTCTGCAATTTCAAGATGCTCAATGCCAAATAATTTACAGAGTACAGAAATAATTTTTCTGTACTCTGTTCTGAACAAATGTGGTATCAGTTCATTGTTTTGCATATCAAATAAACGATGGATTTTTCATCCTAAAAATTAGCCATTATCATCCATTGGAACTACTTGTCTAACTTCTACGTTGCCATTCACAAATAAAATCGGACAACCTTTTGAAAGCTCCACAGCCTCATCAAATGATTCTGCATTTATAATGATATAACCTCCAATAGATTCCTTAACTTCAACATAAGGACCATTGGTAACAACGTTGTTTGGCTTAAGCACTTTTCCGGAAGAGGCTAATCGATTTCCTGAGTTTGCTAATTTGTTTTGTGCAGCAAGGCTTCCCATCCAATCTTGCCATGGTTTCAACATTGCCTGCATTTGTTCTGGTGACTGTGGTACTGGATTAGCAGCAACTTCACTTCTAAATAATAATAGGAATTCTTTCATTTTTTTTTGATTTTTAAATGTTATACCTGCATAACGATTCAGTTATTGAAAATGGACAACTACTAAAAATTAATTTATATATAATGTAAAACTGCTAAAGCTATTTAATATAAGTTAGCGCTTCTTTCCCCATTTTTAAAAAATCTTTAGCATCAAGATATCCTTCTGTAGTGAGGATTGGCTTTTCGTTTTTGTCGACTATAATAAGAGTTGGATAATTACTCACTCCGTATTTCTGCGCAATTGTTCTGCCTTCGCCATGTTCTGCATCAATCTCAATACAGATAAAATTTTTATTGAAATACTTCGCTACATCTTTATCAATAAAAACATTTTGTTTCATCTTTTTGCAATAGCCGCACCAACTTGTAGCTACATCCAAAAAGAGTGGTTTATTTTCTTTCGCAGATTTTACTAACGCTTCATTCCACGTTCCTTCAAAAAATTTAATTCCAATTTGTGCATCATCAGTTTTTGCACATACAGAATAGGCGTAAATAATTAAGATAAGAATTGGAAATAGAATAAAGATTTTTTTCATCATTAATTTGCAAAACGTAAGACCATTAATATTTTCATTAGTATTAGATAGAATTAGTGTCTGATTTTAACATCTTATGAATCGCAAATAATATTCCCCATGTTAAAAATACGGAAGCTGCCAATACCATCTCTTCACCTTTTCCTGTTCCAAATGTATCTTGATTAAATGGTAATCCTTGTCGTGCTTCCATCCAAGAAAAGATTACCGCCGCTGCATTGTTTACAAAGTGAGCTAACATCGGCAACCATAAATTACCACTCCATAAATACAAATATCCAAACATCACTCCTAGTGCAAAGCGAGGAAAAAATCCATAAAACTGAAGATGTAACGCTGAAAATAAAACCGCGGATAAAATAATTGCTACATGTACATTATTGCTTAACTCCGTAAATAATCGTTGTATTAATCCTCTAAATAATAACTCTTCACCAATGGCTGGAATTATCGCTATGATAAAAAGATTTAGAATTAATCCCGTTATCGTTCCTGAATTTAAAAACACTTTCGTGATCTCCGCGGCTTGCGATTCAGAAGCTTTCATCCAATCTTCCATGTCCTTCATTACAGCTGGTAAATGCATTCCACCATTCACAACCAACATCCAATTTATAAATGGAACAATTGCAAACATCAATACAATTACTAATAAAAATACAGTAGGTTTCGATTTGCGTTCTAATCCTAAATAAGCCATCGGGCGAATATCAAATAAGAAAGCCGCTAATAATGGTGGAATAATAAATGTTCCGATGGAAGAAAATAATTGCATCATTTTAAGCGCGCTAACAACGGCGGGATTACTTACTTCTTGTAAAAACCCAGGATTAGTAATCGGATTAACACCGTATAACAAAGCAGCGATCATGGATCCCAAAATGGTGAAGATGATAGCACATAATAGGGTGATGCCAACAACCATCAGAAACTTTCTGTAAGGTGGACGATCAGCAAGTAGGCCGCGAAGGAGCATTCTTTTGTATTTTTGCGCGAAGGTAAAGAAGATAATGCGGATTGAAGGTCGATATAAACGATTGTAAATGCTAAAAATCTAATGTCAAAGTTCGTATTTACCTCTTGAAAAGATTAATTGTAATGGTGAAGATAGGATCAATTGAATTGGGAGAATTCCCACTATTACTCGCGCCGATGGAGGATGTGAGTGATCCGCCATTTCGTTATGTGTGCAAGCAATATGGTGCTGATTTGATGTACACAGAGTTTATTTCGAGTGAAGGGTTGATTCGTGATGCTGCCAAATCGGTTATGAAACTGGATATTTTTGAGTACGAACGACCCATTGGAATTCAACTTTTTGGCTCTGATATCGACTCTATGCGAGAGGCCGGAATAATTGCTGATAATGCCCATCCCGATTTAATCGATATCAATTATGGTTGTCCGGTGAAAGCGGTTGCCTGTAAAGGTGCCGGAGCTGCATTGCTTCAGGATATTCCTAAAATGGTTCGGATGACTGCTGAAATTGTGAAAATTGCAACGCGACCTGTTACGGTGAAAACACGATTAGGTTGGGATGATAACACAAAAAATATCAATGAAGTTGCAGAACGTTTGCAAGATATTGGAATTGCTGCGTTATCAATTCATGGTCGTACAAGAGCTCAGTTGTACAAAGGCCCTGCTGATTGGACGCTCATCGGCGAAGTAAAAAATAACCCTCGCATTAAGATTCCAATTTTTGGAAATGGGGATGTTGATACACCACAAAAAGCTTTAGAATTAAAAAATAAATATGGTATTGATGGTGTGATGATTGGTCGCGCTAGCATTGGTTATCCATGGATTTTTCAGGAGATAAAACACTATCTCAAAACAGGAACATACTTACAGCCGCCCGACATTAATCAACGTGTTGAAGTTTGTAAAGTCCATCTCGCTAAATCGATTGAATGGAAAGGGGAATATGTAGGCATCGTCGAGATGCGGAGACATTATACCAACTATTTTAAAGGACTTGATCATTTCAAAGAACACCGCATGCAATTGGTGACAAGCCATAGCTACGAAGAAATTATTACCATCCTTGAAACTGTGAGAGAGAAGTATTCTGAACAAAGCGTTTAAGAACTTTCTTGATGACTTTAAAGAAGTTTTTATTTTATGATTTTACCTGCAATGAATTAAACCTTTTCTTGACTTGTACGTATTGAATTTGTATATTTGTACGTAAAATAATGCTAAATGGACACTAAGCTAACCCTCAAACTTGAGCAATCTGTAATTGAAAAAGCAAAGACTTATGCTAAAGATCGAAAAACAAGTGTTTCTAGATTAATAGAGAATTATTTATTGAGTCTTACAAATGAAAATGAAATCAATACTACTATTACTCCTTTGGTAAGAAGTCTTTCCGGTATCATCGATTTGCCAAAAGATTTCGATCACAAAAAAGGGTACACAGAATTCTTGACGAATAAATATAAATAATGGAAAGTGTTTTTGTGGATACGGATATAATTCTTGATTTATTAGGAAATCGTCAACCGTTTTATAAATACGCTGCAAACTTGTTTTCTCTAGCTGATAAAGGAAAAATTAAATTATTTGTTTCTTCTTTATCTTTTTCAAATCTTAATTATCTTTTATCAAAGCAATATTCAACAGATCAAGCGAGAAAGAAACTTTTGAAATTTAAAACACTTGTAAATGTACTTGCTGTAAATGATAAAATTGTTGAGTTAGCACTTTCATCAGACTTCAAAGATTTTGAAGATGGTTTACACTATTTTACAGCAATAGAAAATGGTATCAAAAAACTATTGACTAGAAACTTAAAAGATTTTAAAGCTGCTGAAATTATAGTGATGACAGCGGAGCAATTTTTGAAGGAAAAATAAATAGCGCTCAAGAACTGAATTTATAGGTTAAATGTTAACTTTGTAGCTTGCTAATCGAAAAACTCAATCGCATGTTCGAGCAACTCAAAAACAAAGGCGTTATTTCACGTCCCGCCGATTCCTCTGGTAACGGCTCAATCAATATTATAGGTGCAGGTACGATCATAGAAGGGGAAATTAAGTCGAATGGTGATATTCGAATTGATGGAACCATTCGAGGATCTGTAACCTCTAAAGCTAAGGTAGTTGTTGGAACAACTGGAACAGTCGATGGAGATGTTCATTGCCAAAATGCAGATATTTCTGGAGCTGTAAAAGGGAAACTAACTGTTATGGAGATGCTCTTTTTGAAGTCGGCAGCGCGTATTAACGGGGATATCCAAACAGGTAAGCTTGTGGTGGAAGTAGGTGCCTCCTTCACTGGAAATTGCAGTATGGGACCGGTAATTAAGGATATCAAAAATGCCGATCGATCCTCAGAAAAACTCTCCGAAAAAACCGCTTGATAATAGTTACGTTCGCTACTCCTCCATGGGGTTGCAAATGGGAGCGATCATCTTCCTACTAACATGGGGAGGTGTTAAACTTGATCAATATTTCTCATTAAAATTCCCCGTATTTACTATCGTTCTTGCATTGTTTTCTGTTTTTGCTGCATTATGGTATTTCATTAAGGATTTTATCGGAAAAAAATGAAGGATTATCATTATGATAAAAACTTCCTTTTATCAATCATAAGAATATAATTTTATTGCGTGAATAAATTTATCCTACAATTAATTGCCGTCACTTTAATCATGGGTGTGGCGTATTTTTTCATCGGACAAGCTCTACCACCAAAATTTTTCTTTGAAAATTATCTACTGATATTGATTTTGTTTTTTATTGTTACACTACTTTTTCATATCGGATTACAAAAAAGTTTTGAAAAAAGTTCTAAAGATTTTATCCGCTATTACATGGGAGCAACAGGTGCAAAATTATTTGTATTCCTATTCATCATTTTAATTTATGCATTTTTAAATAAAGAAAAAGCGGTTGCATTCGCACTAACTTTTTTCTTTTTCTATTTAATATTTACTGTTTTCGAAGTTAGCATCGCAACAAAATTATTTGGTAAACATGCCGCTGATGAAAAAGCAAAAAAAATACTCGAACAAGATGCTCCATCTGAGATTAACTAAAAAGTGTTTTAATTAAATACCAAATTTTATTTCCTGTTTTAAAATTACTCGGAGATACTCCTAATGAATATCCTTCCTTTAAATATTCTTTTACTCTAGGATAATTTATCGAGTAATAAAATAGAGGCTTAATACCCATCATCCAATACATGATCCAGCAATTTATTCCTGCAAGGAATGAACCCGAAACAAATCCTAATATAATACTTTGATGATGCAGCATCGCCCAAAGTCCGCCACAAATTCCTAACCCGATTTTCATCGCTCTTCCCACTTTATGATACCAAGCTGCAAGTTCACTTCTCGGTATTAAAACTGTTCGTTGGTGTATAATTGTTTTTCGATAAATACTATTGCTAGTTACTCGTTGACAGTTTAAAAATATTTTTGCTGGATTCACACTAGCTATTGCATCTTTTTTAAAATAACAATTATTTTCTTCAACATAAAAATGTAATTCATTCGATGCAACCTTATTTCGATCATAATTAATTGTTGCGGATGGAATAATAATTTTTCCCGTAATCATCGGACAAACAGTATACGTCAATAATGTTTCGCGTAATGCGATGCCGTTATGTGTGTTGATGCGATGATTTACAATGGGGCCTGAAGTGATGTAACATCCTGGAATCTCTGGTCTTTTAAAAAATCTTCCTTCACTTCCAAATGCAAATGTTAATGCTACTTCTTCATTCCGTTTTATCTTGGATTGATTAATCTCTGCATAAATAAATGGAACAAATTCTTGTGAAGGAATGTAAAAAAAATTCTCACGCTGTTGATCATATCGATTGCGTTTAGTCACATCTGCTAATACCTGATACGCTTCATTAATTTTTCGAAATCGTTCATTTGCACCCGCATCATTTATATTTCGATCGGGATGATGGAGAAAAGCTAAGCGATGAAATGCCTTCTTAATTTCTGTAGCAGAAGCCGACGAATTAACTTCAAGTAAGAGATAATAATCGACTTCGTTACTGCTCATCTGATTTTCAAAGATAAATCTATTGCCTTAATTATTTGAACTTACATGACTTGATACAATTATGTGAAAATTGGAATTTGGGCTTACCCTTTTGATTTTTAATAGTTTAATAGCACTTATCCCTTGTGGAGATGAAGATTAATTTGATACTTAAACAATAAAACGCATTTTATCCTCATATTGATATGGAACGATATTTTTGTGCTCAATGGCGAGATTACGCAAACCCTTCCTTATCCTTTTATCCATACTTATCGGTATAGCATTATTTGTTGTTAGTGCCAGTTGGTTGATTGGTCCTAGAGTGAAAGGAATTGTGATCGAACAGATCAATAAAAATCTTTCTGTGCCGATTCAAGTGGAGGATATTCAATTTTCGCTTTTAAGCCACTTCCCCTATGCAAGTGTTGATTTCGCTACGATACGCACCAATGGCTCAAATTATTCAGCTATTCGTGAACCTCTTGTTGATGCAAAACATCTGTACTTAATGTTTAATCTTTTTAATGTTTTTGGAGATAGTTTAAAGCTTAAGAAAATTTCAATTCATGATGCAACTATCAATTGCTATGTTGATGCGGATGGAAAAACAAATTATGACATCTTTAAAAAAGATAGTACCAAAAAAGAAAGTTTTAATTTAGAAGTAGAAGAAGTAGAACTTGATAATGTAAAATTTTCTTTTCAAAGTAAAATTGCAAAACGAGATTATCGTATTGATGCAAAACATTTAAATTTAAATGGTAAGTTTAGTGAGAAGTTATATGATTTAAATGCAGAAGGTTCTTTGTTTGTTCAAACTTTTAAAATTGATAATTTGAATTACATCGATCATAAAGAGACGCATGTAAATATATCCTTACGAGTAGATCAAAAGAACGAAGTATACATTATCTCAAAAGGAAATCTACAAGTTGCTGATCTAAAATTAGAAGTTACTGGCGACTTTAAATCAAAAGATCCCGGTACGGAAATTAATTTAAATGTGAAGAGTGAAAATGCAGGCTTACGAGAATTATTATCACTTATTCCTGGTGTATACACCGAAAAATTAAAGAGCTATCGATACGATGGTGATATTTATTTCAACATGCAAATTAATGGCATTAGTGATAAGGACCACACTCCATTAGTAATTGCAGATTTCGGAACAAAGAATGCCTCTTTAATGCCACGCACGAGTGATTATAAACTAAAAAACATTCGCTTTAAAGGAAATTACAAAAGCCGCATTTCGCCATCACAACCTACAAGTAGATTACAATTAAACGAACTAGAAGCTAGCCTAGAAGGACAACCAATAAAAGCGAATTTATTAATCGAAGATTTTGCGAATCCATATATTGATTTGAATGTGCACAGCAAAATTAATCTCGAAGTATTAAGTCGTTTTTATATGCCCGACACACTTGAATCTATCTCTGGAGAAGTGCAGATAGATGCTGTTATTAAAGGGCATAGTAAAGATAAATCTAGCTGGCAATCGAATGGAAGTTTGACTTCACAAAATGTGGCATTTAAAATAAAAGGGAAAGACGTACACTTTACTGGATTCAATGCAAAATTGGAGTTGCAAGGGAATCAATTAGCAGTGAAAGATTTTAAAGGAAACGCAGCAGGATCTGATTTTTATATTGTAGGAAGCTTCGATAATGTATTGGGATATTTTCTTACAAAGGATGAAAAAGTTTCTGGAAAAGCATCACTAACATCTCGCAATATTGATCTCAATGAATTGTTAGAAGATAAAAAACATACCACCGTTTCCGATACCAGTTACCGACTTGATTTCTCTCCTCGATTAAATTTAGATTTGAAATTAAATATCGCAATGATAACGTTTCGAAAATTCGATGCTTGGCAATTAAATGGAAATGTTTCTCTTCAAAACAAAGTTTTATCAACACAAAATCTTAACCTTAAAACATGCGAAGGCAGTTTGGGATTAAATGGAAAAATTGATGCCTCACGTAACGATAGTATCTTAATTGCAATTGATGCTTTAGTAAATAAAATTAACATCAATCAGTTGTTTGAACAACTAGGGAACTTTGGTCAAAATGTAATTGAAGATAAAAATGTGAATGGAATAATTACTGCCAATATTCAGTTTGCATCGATGTGGAGTAAGAATTTACATTGCAACATGGATCGTATTTATGTGAAGAGCGATCTCACAATTGAGAATGGACAGCTTAATAATTTCGAGCCTATGTTAGCACTTTCCAGGTTTTTAAAAGGAGCTGATTTACGTAAAATAACGTTTAGCACTTTACGCAATCAAATAGAAATCAAAAATCAAACGATCACTATTCCGTCCATGCATATCCAATCAAATGTTTTGGATTTAACAGCATCTGGAACGCATACTTTTAACAATATTGTGGATTATAAACTTCAACTTTTACTATCCCAATTGATAGGTAAAAAGGTGAAAGAACAACACACGGAATTTGGAACTATTGAAGATGATGGATTAGGTAGGGTGAAGCTTTTCCTTAGCATGAAAGGACCAATGAATAACCCTAAAATTGTTTATGACCGCAAAGGTGTTGAGGAGAAAATTAATCATGAAGTAAAACAAGAGAAACAAAATTTAAAGGGAATCTTGAAGAATGAATTCGGTTGGTTTAAAAAAGACACGCTAAAAACCGATAAACCAGCCAATAAGCCAAAAAAGCAAGAATTACAACTTGATACAAATGATTGAAACTTACAACTTCACTAGGTTTTTTTCCTGTATAAATTCTGAATTTGAATACTTGTTTCAAGTCCTTTTTCGACTAAATAGTTTAAATTTGCTCTCTTGTCTCTAAACATTCATTTTATTTTATAAAATTATTCTTGCACGGCTCTAGTGTTATTTGCAAGTCATGGTGAATCGTAAAAAGTGAATATATATACTCGAAAACAACGCTGGAAGTTAATATTACTTGTCGCTGCCTTATTGATTGGCATGGGGTCGCTTTGGTATACCAATCAGTTGGTGAATAAACTCTCAGAAGAAGAACGAAAGAAAGTAGAATTATGGGCCGAAGCAACACGACAAATTTCTGATACCAATGCAGACGTTGGCGATATCAGTTTTCCATTATCGGTGTTAACCAACAATATTACTGTTCCTGTTATCCTTACAGATGCAAAACAAAAGGTAATTTCTATCCGTAACTTGGATTCATCAAAAGCGAATGACAAACAATATTTAACGCAAGAGTTGGCGATCATGAAATCTCAACGTGAGCCAATAGAAATTTCTTTTGCTGGCAATCAAAAAAATTATATCTATTACAAAGATTCTTATCTGCTTACACAATTACGGTATTATCCATACTTTCAATTAGCAGTAATCGCGTTGTTCTTAATCGTCTCCTATATTGCGTTCAGCACGTCGCGTAAAGCTGAACAAAACCAAGTATGGGTTGGCATGGCAAAAGAAACAGCGCATCAATTAGGAACACCACTTTCATCATTAATGGCATGGCTCGAATATTTAAAATCTAAAGCTCATCCCGATGAATATATTACAGAAATTGAAAAAGATATTGCGCGATTAAATACGATCACCGAACGATTTTCAAAAATAGGATCAGCACCAGCATTGAAGAAAGAAAACCTTACAGAGGTGATGCAAAATGCAATCAATTATATTAGAACACGAGCATCTTCGAAAGTAAATTTCCAATTAGTAAATCAACAAAGTTATAATGTAGAAGCACCAATGAATGTTGCACTTTTTGATTGGGTACTCGAAAATATTTTCAAAAACAGTATTGATGCGATGAGTGGTGAAGGAACAATTTTAATTCAGATTACTGATCAACAACAATTCGCTTATATTGATATTACTGATTCAGGAAAAGGAATTTCAAAATCGAAATATAAAACAGTTTTCAAGCCGGGATATACAAGTAAAAATCGCGGATGGGGTCTTGGACTATCGCTCTCAAAACGTATTGTAGAGGAATACCATGCAGGTCAAATTTTCGTAAAAAATTCCGATCCACACAAAGGAACCACCTTTCGAATAGTACTCCGTAAAACAGTATAAAAAATTCAATTCTTTTCATTTTCAAATTGACCTATTTTCAAATCTTCAAATTAATAAATGGCAGGACTCTATCTTCACATTCCTTTTTGCAAACAAGCATGTACGTATTGTGATTTTCATTTCAGTACATCCATGCAATCCCGTGAAAAAATAGTTGAAGCATTAATATCAGAAATAAAATTACAAGCAAATTATCTTCCATCAAAAATAGTAGATACAATATATTTTGGTGGAGGAACACCATCGCTATTAAGTGTAGATGAGTTAGAAAGAATTTTCGATCAGATACAACACTACTTCACTATCAATAGTGGAGCGGAGATTACACTCGAAGCGAATCCCGATGATTTAACAATTACGTATCTGCGAAAGCTACGACATACACATGTCAATCGTTTAAGTATCGGCATTCAGTCGTTCAGAGAGGAAGATTTGAAAATGATGAATCGTGCGCATACTGCAAAACATGCTGAACGTGTTGTTCCGGAAGCAGCGGATACTGGCTTCGAAAATTTATCAATAGATTTAATTTATGGAATCCCAGATTTAAAGATGGAAGGCTGGAAAAAAAATCTCGATAAGGCATTAGCACTTCCCGTAAATCATCTCTCTTGTTATTGCCTTACTGTTGAACCACGAACTGCGTTAGCATGGCAAGTAGAAAAAGGAATTTCAAAAGCTGTGGATGATGATGAGGCTGCAAATCAATTCGAGTGGTTGATAGAAAAAACTGAAGTAGCAGGAATTCCTTGGTATGAAATTTCAAATTTTGCAAAGCCCGGATTTGAATCTCGTCATAATAGTAATTATTGGAAAGGAATTCCTTATCTCGGTATTGGCCCTTCAGCTCATTCGTATAACGGAAAAAATCGTCAGTGGAATATTCGTAATAATCCACTCTATTTTAAATCGATTAACGATAAAAAAATTCCCTTTGAAGAAGAATTTTTAACGGCAGAGCAGCGCTTCAATGAAACTGTATTAACTTCGTTTCGAACTCGCAATGGCTTGACGAAAGAAGCAATCCTAAAAGTAGCTGCCGAAGATTCTTGGAAAAAAATTAAATCACAAGCTGAAATAAAAATCACAAATGGTTTGATGATAGAAAAGGAAAATAGCTTACAACTAACAGTTAAAGGATTATTACTCGCCGATGCAATTGCCTCTGAATTCTTCTTGTTATGAGTCTTAAAATTACTTTGCAATTTAATAATCAGCAATACGAAGCTGACCTTCATCAATCATTAGATCTTTCAATTCCACTGGAAGCTGGTCCTGGTCATGTACAAGCGTGGTATGTGGAGCCAATACGCATTGATCCTGTTCGTATGGGTGATTGGATTGGTGAAGTAAAGCAAGGTGCATCTGTAAATTTTCGAAATATATTTTTTAATCCGCACGGACATGGTACGCATACAGAATGTGTAGGACATATTAGCAAAGATGATTATTCGATAAATAAATCGTTAAAAAATTATTTTGATTTTGCACAATTGATCAGCATCGAATTAAAAGTTGTGAATGATGATTTAATTATTTCTCGTGAAGCAATTCAAAAAGTGATGAATGATAACGTAGAAGCAGTTATTATTCGCACACTTCCAAATGCGAATGATAAGTTAACAAAAAATTATTCGAGTAGCAATCCTCCTTATTTAGATGTTGATGCAGCGGCATTTCTTTGCGAGAAAAATATCAAACATTTATTGTTAGATCTTCCTTCCGTTGATCGCGAACAGGATGGTGGAAAACTATTAGCGCATCATGCCTTTTGGAATTATCCAAATGCAACACGTATTGATGCAACGATTACTGAGATGGTTTTTATTCCAGATACGATCCTTGATGGAATTTATTTGCTAAATCTTCAAACTGCCCCATTCGAAAATGACGCGACTCCATCGAGACCCGTTTTGTTTGATTTGAAGTTAATTTCATGATCTTTTTTATTGGAAAATATCGAAGCGAAAACTTATCTTTGCAATACAATACTCACTCAATAAAAAATATTTCCCATGAAATTTGGCGTAGTAATATTCCCAGGTTCTAATTGCGATCAAGATCTGATTCACGTTTTAAGTAAAGTAATGAAACAAGAAGTTGTGGAGTTATGGCACAAAGATCATTCATTGCATGGATGTGATTTTGTATTTCTCCCTGGTGGATTTTCTTACGGTGATTATTTACGCTCTGGAGCTATTGCACGTTTCTCTCCTATCATGCAGGAAGTATTAGAGTTTGCCGATAAAGGCGGATTCGTTTTTGGAATATGTAATGGCTTTCAAATATTAACAGAAGCACATTTATTACCTGGCGCATTATTGCAAAATAATATTCATCAGTTCATCTGCAAAAATGTTCGACTACGCGCCGAAACAGATGAGTCGATGATTAGTTCATCATTTACAATTGGAGAAACATTAAAAGTTCCTATCGCACATGGAGAAGGAAATTTTTATTGTGATGATACGACACTTCAACAACTAAAAGAAAACAACCAAATTCTTTTTCGTTACTGCGATGAAAATGGAAAAGTAAATCCTGAATCGAATCCAAATGGATCATTAGAAAGTATTGCAGGAATTTGTAATAAGCAACGTAATGTTTTCGGTATGATGCCACATCCAGAACGCGCAAGTGATGTGCTATTAGGAAATACCGACGGACATAAAATTTTTAAATCCATTTTGAATACTGTGATGGCGTAGGAGGTAAGGTTCCTTGAACAGGATTTTTCTTAAACAGGATTTTTTTGAACACGATTATAAGCTTGCCCAGTAGTGACTGCTACTGGGGATTACAGTGATTTGCAGGATTAAAATTTGATTTACTTCGAGGAAGGATATAATTTATTTGTAATTTAATAAGTGTAAGTAGTTAGAATTAATTATGATTATGGCTTTGTTTGGATAAGGTTTGTTGGAACTCATGCTCAATATGATAAAATTAATGCATCAAAAATATAAGCAGATGGAATGGAAAGTAATTAAAACAGAAAAAGATTATCTAAAAGCTATAAAGCGTCTTGAAGTTATTTTTGATTCAAGAAAAGGATCACGTGAAGGTGATGAGCTTGAATTATTATGACTTTTAATTGATAATTATGAAAAAGATAAATATCCAATTGATTTACCTGATCCAATCGAAGCTATAAAATTTAGAATGGAACAACTTGGATATAAACAGAGGGATTTAGCAGAGGTGATGGGATTAAAAAGTCGTGTAAGTGAAGTTTTAAATAGAAAGAGAAAGTTAACACTTGATATGATTAGGAAATTAAATGAAGTGTTAGGAATACCTACATCAGTATTAGTTAAGGATTACTAAAAAAAAATGTGCTAACACCATTAGCCGTTGCCCTAAATCATTTAAATAAATTTTTACTCGAATTGATACGCGAAAAATGATTAGTTAATTTTTTTCACACTTTGAAGTTGGTAGCAAGTCTTGATTTACTTCAATTTTATTTTTACCTTTGATTTATGAAAAACATAAAAGAACTTATTACTATTGATCCGGAGGTTTTGAGTGGAGAACCAGTATTTATTGGAACTAGAGTGCCTGTGGTTTCTATGTTTTATCACTTAGTACGCGGTGTTTCGTTAGATGAATTTTTAAGCGACTTCCCTTCAGTAAAAAAGGAAGTTGCAGTTTCTGTTTTGGAAATTGCTGAAAATCTTTTTTCATCTGGAAATATCAATAAACTCTATGAAACTGCTGCTTGACGAAAATTTACCCAAAAGATTAAAATCTGAATTTCCCAGTCATGTTGTTTTTACTGTAGCAGATATGAAATGGAATGGAAAGAAAAATGGAGAACTACTTTCGCTTTTGCTTGACAATAATTTTGACGCACTTATCACTTTCGACAAAAATTTACAATATCAACAGAATTTTAATAAATATAAATTACCTGTTATAGTCTTGAATGCTCAAGATAATACTTACGCAACTTTAAAGAACTTTTCACAAAAAATCATTGACATTTTAGAAAAACCACTTCAAGCCGGAATAATTGAGATTGCAGAATAAGAACAACTACTAATTTAACAATTGATAATACTCAATAGAAAAATTTTATGGAATTTATTTATGTCGTACGATATTGCATAAAAAACCTTGTTGTATTATAGCTTTTATAGAGAATCAATGATACGAAATTTGAATATTAGGATAATGAAAAAAACCTCAATAATAACCACACTAAACGAACTTTCTAAGGAGTTTCAGTTGGAAGATCTTGTTGAAAGACTAATCGTAATTGAAAAAATTGATGCTGGGCTAATAGAAGCGAAAGAAGGAAAAACTGTAAGCCACTTAGCAGCTAAGAAATCAATTTCGAAATGGTTAAAGTAATCTGGACTAAAAGATCCCTGAAAGATCTGAAATCCATTTTCGATTATATTTCACTGGACTCTTTTTACTACGCAACAATTATTACTAATAAGGTAGTCTATAGAATTGACCAGTTATTTTTATTTCCGGAATTTGGTAGAATGGTTCCAGAAAAAGGAGATCCATCAGTTCGTGAATTAATTGTAGGAAATTATAAAATTTTTTCTTTTACAAAAACAACGAAATATACGCTCTCTTAAAATATTGTTTGATCTTACGAAGTGGCTTCATAATGATGGTAGAAAAATTTGGTTTCATACCATTTAATTTCCATGCAAGTTTGTCTTCTAAATTTGCTTTTAACTTTACGAAAAAACTTACGTTACTCACACCACCCATTCTCATCTTAACAATTACCTGTGGCAAGTAAGCAAGCTTAATATTATTCTTGTGAATTAAACGAAGCATCAACTCATAATCCGCAGAAAGTTTTAACTCGGTATTGAAACCTCCAAACTTTTCATACACTTCTTTGCGAACAAAAAATGTTGGGTGTGGTGGCATCCATCCTTTCAAAAAATCACCTTCCTGATATGTTCCCGATTCCCAAACACGCATCGACTTATTTGTATCGTTACGATTAACGAAAACTAAATCAGCATACACACCTTCAATACTTGGATCTTCAGCAAATTTTTTCATCACACTACTGATCACACTTTCATTAGCATAAAGATCATCAGAATGTAACATCCCAATCACATCACCAGTAGCATGCTTGATGCCTTTATTCAATGCATCGTATAATCCTTTATCTCTTTCAGAAACTACTTTGGCAATTCCTGATTTGTATTTATCAACGATCTGTAACGTGGTGTCTTTTGATTTACCATCAATGATGATATATTCAAGATTTGGATAATCCTGACTAGTAACAGACTTTAAAGTGTCTTCAAGTGTTTGAGCACTGTTATAAGTAATGGTGATAATGGAAATTTTCATGAAGTGCTTTTTACTGTGTTATTTTTCGATCGCGAATCTTTACCGCAGGATTTCCTTTATACAATGAATATGCCTGCAGGGTTTCGGTGGCTACTGAATCTACAGAGAGTATAGCATGCGTTTTAAGGCTCACTCCCGGACAAACAGTTGACATTGCCCCAACCCAAGCTCCATCTTCTAATATTATTGGCAATACAACCAAATCGAAGGTGCTTTTTTTATAGTTATGATTCCCACAAAGTAACATAGATCCCTGACTCAAGCAGCAATTCTTACCAATCTTCACTTTCGCTAAATTATCAATCCACACGCGCTCACCAATCCAGCTGTTATCACCTATTTCCAATAGCCACGGATACTTAATGTTGACCGAC
>JBBRAW010000020.1:0-42323 GCA_038206385.1 Bacteroidia bacterium
AAGAAAAGCCCACAAGCGTAACCAACTATCAATTGAACAATATGCAATCTAAAAACATCATTAAGTGAAAAATAAAATGCAGTGCTTTCTATTTACTGCATCGGTTCATCAATTGATAGTTCGCTCTTACGCTTGACCACCACCGCACCGTTTCTTTCATTGTTT
Organism: Bacteroidia bacterium; assembly: GCA_038206385.1. GTDB lineage: Bacteria > Bacteroidota > Bacteroidia > AKYH767-A > OLB10 > JANXSD01. The sequence continues at coordinate 166 of JBBRAW010000020.1, forward strand.
GTAATCAAATTTTAATATTTTTATTTTTCATTTTTTTATCAAACAGAGCATGAAATTTTTGGCCTCAGCTTGCGAACAGTATAATTTATTGAGAATTAAAATTGGAATAAAACAAAAGGTATCCAAAAGCTCAATTGCGCAAGGTGCAGACGAAAATTTCATGGTCGGGGCCACCCGGCCCTGGAGGGATGGAGAAATAAAATTAACCTTAAAAATAAATATTGAGCCGTTGCGGCGAAACGGAAATTTAAGCAGACTAAAAATAAAAGGCAAGCCGAAGCGGCGAATCGATATTTACTCCTTAGATTTAATTAAATTTACAATTCAATAGTCTCTTCTTGAAAAAAATCAGCATCCTTTTATTTTTACTCCGTATTTTATTTTCGCAAATAAGCCATGCACAATATACAAGCAATCGAAGCACTATCTCCAATTCACCAGTATCAATAAAAGAATTATTGAAAATTTAGTTTTCAAGATATTTATTTAATTCTTTAAAAACTTCTTAACTAATTTTTCTTTATCCGTAGTTAAGTTCACAATATACAATCCATTTGAAAAACGCTCCATATCGAGATCTTTTGTGAAATATTCTCCATCCAATTTTCCATTTTCGTGAAGTATTTCTCTGCCAGTTATATCGTATAAAATGAGTTTATAATTTCTTCCTTTTAATTTATTAGCATTGATAAAAGCCTTTTTCCACTCTGAGTTGTAATACGCAAATAGGTTGCCTGTTGTACCGATTAATTCTTGCAATCCAACATGGACAGTATCACAAATACTCCCGCTATCCGCCTTTAATTCGTAATTTGGGTTGTTGGGTAAACCATAATATGCTTTATGGCCACCAAGGTTAAAACTAAAAGGCTGAAAATTACATGCTGCCCCTAAGCTATCCGGAAAATTGACAACAGAAATATTATCGGTAACAATGGAATGCGTAGTATCACAATACAAATAATCAAAATCACAATCACTAACAAAATAGTGACATGAAAGATATATTTTATCATCTGGACCTCGTTGAACTAAACCCGCAATTGCGGGTTTAGTGAATGTTGCCAAAGTATCTACACTTGCAAGAATATTGCTAGCATTCAAATCATATTGAAATAAGTAAGAAGTGTTTGAACCAGGAGCTTGATAAATTGGAGTAGTATACAGTTTTGTTCCATCAGCTGAAAGATCAAAGCCCCAATAATTTATATAGGGACCAGTTAAGCTACTTACCTGCACTGTAGTAGTATTTGATAGCAGACCAGTACATCGATCAAAATCGTAAAACTCAAATAAATTTGCAGGCGAAATTGCAAATAATTTTTTTCCATCCTTTGTAAATTTCAATCTCAAAAATCCTCCATATTGAGTGGGTATTCCTATGTGTTGAATAAATGGACCAGAAATTCCAGATGGTGATATTAAATAAGAGTAGAATACATCTAATGGAGAAGTATTACTATAACTTTTAAAAAACACCCACCAATCGCGTCCATTGCCATGTTTAATGGCTGTAATGCCATCACTTGCATTGAAATTTTGCAACTGGATATTTTTTTGAGTTACTTTTCCAAGCCCATTATTAAAACTCAAATCGACTACACTATAAAAAAATCCGCTTGGCCCATCAACACCAGCACTACAAACATAAAACCGATTGACATTTCCTGGGTCAGGAACAATTATCATTTCTTGGTACCACAGCAAAAATGCTAATGCATCGCCATTTTGCATTTTTTGATGATTCTTATTAATGACATAACCAAAATTGGAGTTATTAGGAGTAAGCCAAAGGCTATCATTGGAACCACCATAAAAAAGTAAATTACCAACACTATCACAAATGCTTGCACAAGTTCCTCGTGATCGTAAAATACTATGACTGGGAATTGGATTCGCTAAATTTTTGAAATCAATTGCCGCGCTATCACCGAATGTCCAGTAACGATCGGTAAATTGCGCATTAACAATTACAGTAAAAAATAAAAGCAAAATAAAAATGCTAAATCTTTTCATTGGTTATGTTATAATGCTTGCTAATATAATTCAAAAAAATAAAAGGTCAATCTTATCATTATTACATGAGTTAGATTGACCTTCTGATAAATATTTTAATTCTTAATAATTTGCAATTGCATATGCAACAGCTGCCGATGCGTTCACATTTCCAAAACCACGACTAGAATTTTTTGTTGGATAATATTGTGCAGTATTTTTCATACATATCATCACTTGATCTCTTGTCATTAGTGGACGAGCGCTCCAAACTAAAGCAGCAATACCTGCAGTTGTTGATGTTGCACAAGAGCTTCCTCCAATATAACTTGCATTAACTCCTGATGGCATCAACGAAAGTGTGTTGCGCGAACTGCTTGCATTGCGTTCCATCGGAATTGTAAATACAACCTGACTACCATCATGACAATCACTACATGTAGAATTATTTTCTTTAACACCTGTTACTGCAACGCATGCTGAATATGCTGCAGGATAAATAACGCCCCACCAACTTGTCCAGCTGTAAGAAGTTCCGGCAGCAGCAAAAATTAATTTTCCATTATTGTAGGCATAATTTACACCATCAAGCAATACACTACTCGAAAATGGAGTGCCAACACTCATACTTACAATTTGTATATCAGTACGATTACCAACTTTAATTAATGCATTTTTTACTCCTGTTTTTTCTGATGAAGCATCTAATACAACATCATCGCATGCTCTTATAAAATGCAAACTGGATTGATACGCAACTCCTGTTGTTGAATTTTGTGTGTTACGTGGACCTGCAGCTAATCCGCACATACTAGTACCATGTGCGCATGAAGTATATGCACTACTTCCGGTTGTAAAATCGGTAGTGATGGTACGCGTTCCAGCTGATAATCCATCTGTAAATTGTGTTCCCAATAATGTTTGTGATGAACTTATTCCTGCATCAATTACGGAGATGGTAATGTTTTGTCCTTGTGATAATGTCCATGCTGATGGAACATTTATTAATGAATAATTCCATGGAACTAATGCAGCTGGTGTTGTAGTTGTATAATCGGCAACATTAATTGCATTTGTTGATCCTGAACAACCAGAAGCTGATTTATCAACAACATTTGCAGGCCAATATCCGAGTGGTTCGAGGTAACGTACATTTTCAAGATTTGCTAATTGTGTTAAAACTTCTTTATCAGTTATTCTCAATGTTAAAATTGGCATTACCTGATCATCTTCAACAAGTATATCTGCTAATTTAATTGGAGTCTTTGCAGTTTTATTTAGTTGTGTTAGAATTAAATTTATCAATGCATCATGTACTGCTTTATAATCGCCTGTCTTCACATTTATTTTGTGAATTATTTTACTGATATCACCAGCAGTTGCCGTTTTATATCCAATAGCAAGAGTATGATCATTGTATTGAAGTGCGCTCCAAATAGTTTTTAGATCCATCCACTCCCATTTAAAATCGTTTTTCTCTTCTAGCGTTCCGATCACCAATTCATCCAATGCAGCATTAGTAAGTGCATTCCCTGAAGGTGCTGTTTGTACTTTCGCTTTTTGCTTTAAAACAACTCCAGTTGTAGTTTGTGGTGTTATATCCTCATTATCGTGCCTACAAGAATAGAAGACAAAAGCTATAAATGAAATTAAGAGTATAAGTTTTTTCATAATATAATGGATTAGCGATTTTAATTTGATAGTAAATATAGTAAGGAGAAGGTAAATTCAAAAATTTTTCTTGAACTCTTTTATCAAAATGTGGATTCTTGCCCTTATTTCGGGTATGATTATTTAATTTCGCTTATTAAATCAACTAAAAAATAAAATATGTCATTTACACTTCCCCCTCTAGCTTACGCATTTGATGCGCTTGAGCCACATATTGATGCCCGTACCATGGAGATCCATCATGATAAACATCATCAAGCCTATGTAACAAATTTAAACAATGCTATTGCTGGCACAGATGCCGAAAAATTAAGTATTGAAGAGATCTGCAAAAACATTTCTAAATACCCAATGCCGGTACGTAATAACGGTGGTGGACATTACAACCATTCACTTTTTTGGACCTTGTTAAAGCCGAATGGTGGAGGATTACCTTCTGGTGCTTTAGCAGAAGCAATCAATGCAGCCTTTGGTTCATTTGATGAGATGAAAACAAAATTCAATGCTGCAGGCACTACTCGATTTGGTTCAGGATGGGCATGGCTTATAAAAAATAGCGCTGGTAAATTAGAAATATGTTCTACACCAAATCAAGACAATCCATTAATGGATATTTCAGAAGTAAAAGGATCACCAGTTCTTGCTTTAGATGTTTGGGAGCATGCTTATTATTTGCATTATCAAAATCGTCGTCCGGATTATATTGCTGCCTTTTGGAATGCAGTTAATTGGGATGAAGCTGCGAAACGATTTGCAATGTAATTTTAAATTATATTTTAATTAAAAATCAATCACTATTACTCGAAGGTATTTTTAATTCCATGTAATAGTGATTGATTTTTTTTCTACTTTCACAAAGAATTATAGAGTTTGCCCACATAAAAAATCTATTTCTTATGAAAACTTTTACTCTTGCAATAATTATGTTTTTATTTTTTTCACAAAAAATTTCTGCTCAACAACATCCCTGGGCACAACCTGGAGCGCATTGGTATTTCTCAGCTTTTAATGCTCTAAGTTTCGATGGTTACCGCGAAGTTTGGAAAGACGCTAATGATACAGTTATAAATGGAATCAATTGTGATGTATTTCATTTGCGTGATATCGGAAATGCTCCATTCTGGACTTCGCCGCATACTTTCGTTTATACTAATCGTTATACTTACCAAAGTAATGATTCCGTTTTCTTTTGGAATGGATCTGTTTTTAAAATTCTATATGCATTTAATACAAGTACATCAGGAAATTGGATAACAGGTGAAGATGATCCTATGGGTTGCCAAGATGATACTATAAAAATCATGCAGATTTCAACTGTAAATATTAATGGTATTAATTTAAAACAACTCATTCCAAACACATTCGTTTTTCAGCCAGATCAATCACAACCGAATTACAGAAGTTTATTTTTTAACGATACTATTTATGAACGTATTGGTCATCTAGGATGTTTTTTACCTCTCGGCGAATGCTTTACCGACAATACAGATTATAAACTCAGATGTTATTCCGATAGCAGCGGGTTTGCATATACGAGCAACATCGTTCCTTACTGCGATTTTATTACTTCAGTAAAGGAGATAACATCTGATGATCAGATAAAAATTTATCCATCTCCTGTCAATGAAAAATTAACTATTAATTTCTCATCACAGAATCATGTAGTAAAAGAAATATATTTAACAGATCTCAACGGAAGAAAAATTAATAAATATTCAACATCGGAAGTTTCAGAAAAAATAAATGTATCAACTGTAACAAATGGAATTTACTTTTTAATCATTGACATAGAAAACAATCGGCTTTTTAAAAAGATCATCATTCAACACTAATAAAATTTTACTTCGCATCTTCAGATTAAATTAAACATACAATTATGTAATCCAGAATTAGTAAAAATTGTTATTAAATAAAATACCGTAATTTAAAATTCGTAATTTTTTTAAACCGTCATTATTTCTTTTTCTTTTAACTCCAGATGTTTGTCAACTTTCTTGATAAAATCATCTGTAATGATTTGTGTTTTTGCTTCTGCATCTTTGGCGATATCTTCTGGCATTCCATTCTTTTGTGCCTTCTTAATATTATCATTTGCTTCACGACGTAAAGTACGAATACCAACCTTTGCATGTTCGCCTTCTGCCTTTGCACGCTTCACTAAATCTTTTCTTCGTTCTTCACTTTGTGGTGGAACATTAATACGAATTAATATTCCATCATTCTGCGGATTGAAACCTAAGTTCGCATCAATGATTGATTTTTCAATTGCTTTGATCAATGTTTTTTCCCAAGGCTGAACTATGATTGTACGAGCATCAGGTGTATTTACATTCGCTACTTGACTAAGTGCTGTAGGTGCGCCGTAGTAATCAACGTATAACCCTTCTAGCATTGCAGGGTTTGCTTTTCCTGCTCTTACTTTTAGCAACTCATTTTCTAAATGTGCTATCGCCTTTTGCATCTGCTCATGCATCAATGCAAGTATTCTGTTTATTTCGTCCATTTTAATAATGTGCTAATCCCGTTAAACAACGGGACAAGTTGTGCTAATATATTAATCTCCTCAATTAATTTGCTAAAATAATAAATTAAAAATCTACTAGTGTTCCGATTTCTTCACCATCAACAATACGTTTTAGGTTACCTGATTTATTCATATCGAAAACAATGATTGGTAATTTATTTTCTTGACAAAGTGTAAAGGCTGTCATGTCCATTACTTGTAAATTTTTTTCGTACACTTCTGCAAAAGTAATTTTCGAATATCGAGTTGCTGTTTTATCTTTCTCAGGATCCGCAGTATAAATTCCATCTACACGCGTTCCTTTTAATATTACATCAGCTTCAATTTCTATTGCTCTTAAAGATGCAGCAGTATCTGTTGTAAAATAAGGATTACCCGTTCCTGCGCCAAAAATTACTACACGACCTTTTTCAAGATGACGTACAGCACGACGACGAATAAAAGGTTCACAGATGGCTTCCATCTTAATAGCAGATTGCAATCGAGTACTAACTCCAATACTTTCCAATGCGCTTTGTAATGCCATCGAATTAATCACAGTAGCTAACATGCCCATGTAATCCCCTTGCACACGATCCATTCCACCTTCAGCAGCTTGTAATCCTCGGAAAATATTTCCTCCACCGATAACGATGGCCACTTCAACACCATTATCAACAGCGATTTTTATTTCAGAAGCATATTCTGCTAAAAGATTTGTATCGATACCGAATTGTTTCTTTCCCATCAGGGCTTCACCACTCAGTTTTAGAAGTATTCTTTTGTATTTCATTGTGTAGGCTAATATAGGTCAAAAAAAATCCCGATTCGAAAATCGGGATTCTTTATTCATTTAACAAATTAACCTAACTGAACACGTTTGAAAACGCTAACAGTAAGATCTTTTTCAGTGTCATTTAAAAATTGACGAACTGTTTTTTTGTCTTCTTTAAGAAATGCTTGATTCAAGAGTGTATTCTCTTGGTAGAATTTATTTAATTTTCCTGCAGCGATTTTCTCTACCATTTCCTCTGGCTTACCTTCTGCACGAATTACTTCTTTTGCGATTTCTAATTCACGCTCAATCGTTGTAGAATCAACATCATCTTTATCGATCGCTACTGGATTCATTGCAGCAATTTGCATTGCAACATCTTTAGCAACAGCTTCAGAAGCCGTTGCGCTTGACATTCCAACCATAGAAGCTAAACGATTCCCTGGGTGATTATAAATGATCACTTTCGGAGCTTGAATCATTTCATAACGAGCTAATTCAATCTTCTCACCAATTTTTCCGATCATATCGAATAATTTATCCGAGATCGTAGCGCCATCCATTGTCAAAGCTTTTAAAGCTTCAACATCTGTTGGGTTATTTGCAATTGCTGTATTTAATATTCCTTCTGCAAAATTCACGAAGTCTTGATTCTTAGCAACGAAATCTGTTTCGCAGCTTAAAGAGATCAGATAACCACGAGTATTATCTGCATTTGTTTTTGCAATGATATAACCTTCTTTTGCTTCACGATCGGCACGGTTAGCTGCAACTTTCTGACCTTTCTTACGAAGGTTATCGATTGCCGCTTCAAAATCACCATTAGCTTCTGTTAAGGCTTTTTTACAATCCATCATTCCTGCTCCTGTCATTTGACGCAGTTTATTTACATCGGCAGCTGAGATACTTGCTGTAGTAGACATGATCTATTTATTTTTTGGTATTTAGTTTTAACAATAACGGGATGAAATTTCATCCCGCTGGTAATATAAAATTCTTATAATTATCGACGACCACCACCGCCACCAGAAGGTCCACCTTTACGTGGTCGGGCGCTTGGTTTACTTGGTCCTGATTTTCCTGGTCCTTTATCACCTCTTGGAGCTGAAGACGATTCGCCTTCTTCATCCGATCCTGACATCACCACTTTGCGATCATCAGATTCTTCATCGTTAGCTGCTTCTTTTTCGCGCTCTTGTTCTTTATCAACTTTACGTTCTGATAATCCTTCTTCTATTGCCTTCACCATTGCATTCATGATTAACTCTACAGATTTTGTAGCATCGTCATTAGCAGGGATTGGGAAATCGATTAGTGATGGATCAGAGTTCGTATCACAGATTGCAATTGTAGGGATTCCTAATTTTATTGCTTCATCTACTGCGATATGTTCTTTAACAGTATCCACAATAAATAACGCTGCTGGTAAGCGGTTAAGATCAGTGATTGATCCTAATACTTTTTCCATTTTAGCTTTTTGACGACTAATTTGTAGACGTTCTTTTTTAGAGATTACATCTTGTGTACCATCGCTCATCATTTTGTCGAGAGCTGCCATTTTCTTAACGGATTTACGCTGAGTAGCGAAATTCGTAAGCATACCACCTGGCCAGCGCTCAGTGATGTAAGGCATATTCACTGCTTTAGCACATCCAGCTACGATTTCTTTAGCTTGTTTCTTAGTAGAAACAAATAAGATTTTCTTTCCAGATTTAGCAATCTGCTTTACTGCTGCAGCTGCTTCTTCTAGTTTTGCGGATGTCTTATTCAGGTCGATGATGTGAATACCATTGCGCTCCATGAATATGTAGGGAGCCATTTTCGGGTTCCACTTGCGCTTCAGGTGACCGAAATGTACTCCGGCACTCAGCATCTCTTCTTGTGTTACATTGATCATTAATAGGGATCTATTGAAAGAAATTGAGGAATTAACGTTTACTGAATTGGAAGCGACGACGTGCTTTACGTTGACCGAATTTCTTACGTTCAACCATACGTGGATCACGAGTTAGAAGACCATTAGCCTTCAAAACCGGACGATGCTCCAGATTAATTTTACATAATGCACGAGCGATAGCCATTCGAATTGCTTCTGCTTGGCCATTGTATCCGCCACCGCCTACATTTACTTTTACATCATATTGCTCAACAGTTTTCGATAAATCGAAAGCTTGGCTAATCAACTTCTGTAAAGGAAGCGTTGGGAAATAGTCTTTAAAGTCGCGATTATTAACAGTTACTGTTCCGTTACCTGGTTGTAAATAGATACGGGCAACAGCTGTTTTACGTCGACCAATGGTATGAGTGATTTCCATAGGGAATTAATAATCAGTATTTAAGAGTTACTGCTTTCGGTTGCTGTGCAGCATGTGGATGCTCAGCTCCTGCATATAAATATAAATTGCCTTTAACTGCATTGCCTAAGCGATTTTTCGGGATCATACCGTAGATCGCTCTCTCCAATACTGCTGTAGGTTTTTTAGCCATCAATTTAGCAGGAGTAACAAAACGTTGACCGCCTGGATAACCTGTATGAGATACGTATACCTTTTCGTTAATCTTACGACCAGTTAGACGAATTTTATCTGCGTTGATGATGATTATATTATCACCACAGTCAACGTGAGGGGTGTAATTGGCTTTATGCTTACCGCGTAAAATCATGGCAGCTTGAGAGGCAAATCGACCTAATACTTGGTCTTTAGCATCTAATACTACCCAATCTTTCTTTACGGTCTTATCGTTGGCCGAAATCGTTTTGTAACTTAACGTATCCACTTTATAATTGATTTAAACGGGTTTTCACTAAGGGGTTGCAAAATTAGAATTATAATCAAGAAATACAAAACTTATTAACACATTTTCTGTAATTGTTATAAACCGATGGTACAATGACCTCTTACTATCTGGGTAAACGACCTATAAACTGGCTAATAACCAATGATTAAGGTTAATTATTTTATTTATTAACGCATCCACTATTCCCTCGAAAAGAATTAACAATAAGTCAGTTTAAACATCCGCAAACAAGAAAACTGATGTTTTAACTAATCATATAAAGCCAAGGTCGCAACCTAATCCGCTACTTAAAATGCGCTACTTAGAACTTCTACCTCTACCAATTTAAAGGTATAACATATATCGTTATGTTTGTTTAAACAAAAGACCAATACTTATGAAAAAGAACCTGATACAATTAATTCTATTACTGTTTCCTATTTTAAGTTTTTCCCAGTCAAATGTTAAATTTATCATTACGGATGCGGGTGATAAGTCGACTATAATTGGAGCAACTGTTGTGGTAACCGGCACTACCAATGGAGCAGCATCTGACGTAAATGGAATTGTGACACTCAAAGTAAATCCAACTGATATTGTTGAAGTTTCAATGCTTGGGTATCAAAAACAGTCGATCGCAATAAATAATAGAACACAAATTGCTGTTCAAATACAATTGTTATCGTTAAATTTAGCAGAGGTTGTAGTTGTAGGTTCGCGTAGGATGGGAAGGATAAAATCGGAGACTACAGTTCCTGTGGATCTTATCAACGTTTCGCAAATGTCGCTGCCAACGGGGAGAATGGATCTTACTTCCCTACTCAATTATTCAGCTCCTTCTCTCAATGCGAATAAACAAAGTGGATCTGATGGAGCTGACCATGTGGATTTAGCAACGTTACGTGGTTTAGGACCTGATCAAACATTAGTGCTTGTAAATGGAAAACGTCGTCATCAAACAGCATTCGTTGCCTTATTTGGAACTAGAGGTCGTGGGAATTCTGGAACTGACTTAAACACGATTCCTCTTTCTGCTATCGATCATGTTGAGATTTTACGTGATGGTGCCTCTGCGCAATATGGTTCGGATGCAATTGCTGGTGTGATCAACCTTGTTCTAAAGAAAAATGTAAAAGAGTTTTCAGGAGATGTTGGCTATGCAGGTTATTATGACAAAAAATACAATCCATCTTTTACTCCAGAATTTGGACAATATGAAACAGGGAAAAAGATAGATGGAAAAACATTAACATTTAATGGCAATTATGGAGTTCCTATTGGGAAGAACAATGGCTTTGTGAATTTTTCTTTGAACGTTACTAAGGCAGAAAAAACATTTCGTCAGGTGATGGATACTTCTAATTTAAGTACCACTGAAATATCATTACCGATCAATGTTTATCGCAGAGGCAATGGTGATGCATCGAGTAATGCTGTTGGTGGATTTTTTAATTTAGAATTACCAATGAAAAATAAATCCACTGTTGTTTATAGTTTCGGTGGTTATAACACAAGTTTTTCAGATGCTTTCGCTTTCTCTAGAAATTATTCGGCGAAGCCAGAGCGTTTCCCTACTGATGCAAATGGAAATTTGATTTTTGTGAGCGATATCATGCATGTTAATTCTGATAAATCAGATACTTTCTTTGATCCGCATATTCAAACGAACATCAATGATATTTCTTTTGCTGCTGGTGTGAGAGGTAAAACACATAGCAATTGGAATTGGGATGTTAGTAATAATACAGGCCGTAATGATTTTCATTTCTATGGTGATAAAACTTTTAACGCATCATTAGGTGCTGGCAAAACTAATTTTGATGATGGAGGATTTTCATTTTTACAGAACACATCGAACTTAAATTTCACAAAAGAAATTGCTGGCATTGCACAAGGATTTAATCTTGCATTAGGTGCTGAATATCGTTATGAGCAATATAACTTGTATGCAGGTGAAATAGCATCCTATAAAAATTATGACACCTCAGGAACAAAGGCATCAGGATCACAAGGCTTTCCGGGTTATCAACCCAATGATGAAGTGAAATCGAATCGTTCAACGGGAGGTATTTATGTTGATGCAGAAATGGATGTGACGAAAAAATTCTTAGTTGCTGCTGCGGTTCGTGTAGAGAACTATAGTGACTTTGGTTTAACAACAAATTTTAAATTATCATCACGTTATAAATTAACAAATAAATTAAATGTTCGTGGTTCGGTGAGTACTGGATATCGTGCACCATCCTTACAACAAATTAATTTTAGCTCTACATTTACTACTGTGCAAGGCGGGAAAATTGCTGAAGTTAAAATTGCACCAAATTATAGTCCGATAACAAAAGCTGCTGGCATCCCTGATCTAAAGCAAGAAGAATCAGTGAATGCAGGTTTAGGATTTACTTATAGTCCATTATCAAATTTCAATATTACTGTTGATGGATACATGGTAAAAGTAAAAAATCGTGTAGTTCTTTCAGGACAATTTAATGCATCGGATGCGACACTTGATACTGCTTTAACGAATACACTAAAAAACCTTAATGCTAGTCTTGCGCAGTTTTTTGCGAATGCTGTAAACACAACAAATACGGGAGTTGATGTTGTGATGGAATATAGAAAAGTTACGGAGCGACATACCTATCGTGCAATGTTAGCTGGTAACATTCAACACATGACAATTGACCAAGTAAACGTACCCGATAAATTAAATGATACAGAGGAACATCGTGCTACTTTTTTAAGTGATCGTGAGAAAAATTTTATTCTTGCATCAGCACCCGCAACAAAATTTGCTTTAACATTAGAATATAGTTTACGAAGACTTACTATTGGTACTAGAGCAACCTATTTTGGAAAAGTCACATTACTGGGTTATGGTGATGATGGATTAGGTATTGATCCGAAAGTACCTACTGATGCTGATGCAAATGTGAGAGTACGTGATGAATATGTTTACGGAGGAAAACTTGTTAACGATTTATACTTGACTTACAAATTACACAAGGCCATTACCATTTGCATTGGTGCTGACAATATTTTGGGAGTGCATCCTGATTTAGGTGCGGTACAAAGTGCGAAAGGATATGCTTTTAACAACGAGCCAGCAGGGCCTTGGGATGCAGTACAAATGGGCAGCAATGGAATGCGTTTATATGCACGAATAGGATTTACTTTCTAAAAAAAAAATTAAAGCCCTGAAGATTGATGTTAGTCTTTTCTTCAGGGCTTTGTTGCTAAAGTGATAACCGATAAACCAAATTTATTAAACACTATTTTATCAATCAATTTTGCGATAGGAATTAATTTATTGTAGAGATTCATTTGATCATTTTTAATTTGTGATGATCGGAAAAGAACACCACTCAACCACCATGCAGGCATTCCCATTGCGTTGAAACCATAGGTACGATTAATTTTAAATCCGGCAGTACTAATTATTTCTTCAAGACTTTCATTCGTATATCTCTTATAATGCTGCAAGCTGGTATCAATTCTATTGTAGAGGAAAGGGTGAGCGGGAACCAATATCATTAATTTTCCTCCAGATTTTAAAATACTAAATAAGTTTTGGAGTGCTAGTTTATCTTCTTCAATATGCTCTACAACATTTAGTGCGAATGCGGAATCAAATTTTTCGAGATATTCCGGAAAACGATTTTTGAAATCGGGAGTTACCAAATCAATTTTTCTTACTTGATTATTTGCAACATAATCTAGGAACCGAGATTCGAGTAAGCTACAATAATTTTCACGGATATCGCTTAGTGTGATCTTCGCTTTATCCCGAATAAAATATTCTGAAAGATTTCCAATACCGCTTCCGATTTCTAAAATTTCACCTTGCATCCAAGGAGCAACTTGGTCATACATCCAACGGTTAAATTGATCTGCATCACGAATTGCTTCGAGTGTTAAAAGTCCTTCTGGATCTTCTTCTTTATAATTAAAAGTTGTCATGGTACTATTGAACGAATATTAGGAGAAAAGGTTGTAGCGTAGGATACAATAAATTGCACGAAATCCATCTTTCCAATTTATTTTTTTCCCTTCTTCGTAAGTGCGGCCATAATAGGATATTCCTACCTCGTAGATTCGTAACTTACTAATTTTAGAGATGCGTGCCGTTACTTCTGGTTCGAAACCAAAACGTTTTTCTTTGAGAGGCAAACTTTGGATAATCTCTCTCTTAAATAATTTATAACATGTTTCCATATCTGTTAAATTCAAATTCGTGAAAACATTAGAACAAATAGTGAGGAATTTATTCCCTATCGTATGCCAAAAGAAAAGAATTCTATGAGGTTTGCCACCAATAAATCGCGAACCATAAACAACATCCGCAAATCCTGTTAATATTGGTTTTAACAAGGAATTATATTCTTCCGGGTCGTATTCTAAGTCGGCATCTTGGATAATTACAAAATCACCCGTGGCAAGTTGAATTCCTTTGTGTAAGGCTGCTCCTTTTCCCATATTAAAAGGCTGAGAAAATAGTCGAATATTTAAATCTGGATTATCATTAATATACATTTCAACGGCTTCAACTGTATTATCATTTGAGAAATCATTCACAATAATAATTTCTTTCTCGATGTCATCTGTAAGACGTACTGCCTTTACCTTATCGAGGATCATGTGTATGGTACGGCCTTCATTGTAGGCGGGGATAACGATGGATAGGGTGTTGATTAGCATGTAGGCAAAAGTAGTAAAGTATGGTAATCTATAACATTCTGATTCATTTTAACAGACAATAATAACTAGCAATCGTTAGATCAAGAAAAAAAAAGGAATTAGATATAATATTAAACTTCATATTATATCTCTCCAGTCAAAAGACATCAACATTTCTTTATTAGTTTTGACCAAATAAAAAAAAAATGAAACATGTATTTGTCTTAGTAGTTATAATTGCCTTAATAGAAGGTTGTTCAAAAAATAAAGTAGAATCCTTTTATGATAATAATTTTGAAGCGCAAGGAAATTGGTCTGAATCACCCTTAATTATTAAGGGGCATGCTAAAAGCGGACTTTATTCCACCATTACAGATAGTAGTATAGAATATTCACAAACTGCTAGAATCAAAATTGCTGATCTTTTTAATAAACCCTCGGGAACGGTAAAAGTTTCAGCATGGGTAATGACAAAAGATTCGGATTCCAAAGCAAAACTTGTTATTTCTCTAGATAAGGAAGGTAAAAGCTTAGTTTGGAATGGCATAGATATTAAACCTGCTGTAAAAAACGCTGAAAATTGGTATGAAGTAACTTGCGAATTAAAACTACCGGCTAAAACAGATACAAGTGCCACAATACTTATTTATGGATGGAATAATAGTGGAAATGGTCTCGTCTTTTGGGACGATTTTAAAGTAAAAGTTGAATAAATTGTTTTCAAGCTTTAGACAAAAAACAAAATGAAATTGAATAATAAATTATATACAATTTTAATATGTAATTTTAAAACTAAACATTCAAGGTATTACAGACAATGGATACTATAGTAAAAAATTAACAAAAATTAATTTGCAGTTCAGCATATGTCAAAATATAGAAAAAGAATAAGTATTGCTGTAACTGTTTCATTATTGATGGCTTCCATTATTATTATCAATAAAGTTAATAATAATGGAAGGAAAAGTGTTGTTTTGCCTCTTGAAAATAAAAATTCGGCATCAGTTAATACCGATACCTTAATTAATGAAATGTTTTATGAACATCTCTATACATTTGAGCAACTAGAAGATTTAAAAAACACACAAACAATAGTTACTGGGAAAGCTTCCTCTGGTAATAAGAGTGCTCAACTTGATTCAAAAAATGAATATAGCGTTACTTATGAAAAGAAATTCTCTGATATAACTAACTACTGGAATATTCGAATAATTAATTGTTCTATAAAACTATTTACTAACGAAAATCTTAAAGATATACTTGCAATTTTATCAATAGATGGATATAATGGCAAAAATATAGATTGGCAATCACAGCCTATTATAGGTACTAAAGGCAAGTGGAAAGAAATAAACTTCTCATTTACTATTTCCGATGATAAAATCAAAGATAACAATGTTCTTAAAATTTACATTTGGAATAAATCAAAAAATAATTTTTTTATTGATGACTTGAAAATTAGTTTTTGGGGGCCTACTGTTTTCAAGGGTGAACCACAACTACGAATTCCTGAGAAGAATATTAGTTATGGCTTTGAAGCTCTACTACCAACAGAAACTGATAGTAATTCCTTTTCAACAGAGGAATATCACAGCGGAACGCGTTCCTTTCATTTTACATCAAAAAAAACATACGGACCATCCATAGTTAGAAAAATCTCGGATGTTGCTGATGCTAATTTAAAATTAATTACACTTAGTGTTTGGATAAAACCAATTTCAAACAACCCTGAGGCCACATTAGTAGTCAATACGAAAGACGAAAAAGGGAATGAAATCACATATGATGCTCGAGGAATCCAATCCGAAAACGGAAAATTTGTAAAAGGAGAATGGAAAAAATTAAGAGCACAATTTAAATTACCCTCCGAAAAAATTCACCCTGAAGATTTCATTGTAGTTTACTTATGGAATAAATCCGGAGGAGAATTTTATGCTGATGACCTAGAAATTGTATTTGGCGAGCAATTTTCACGAGGCGGAACCGATCCACATATTAATACTTCGATGATCAGTAAAGACGGTTACCATTTTGAGAGAAACCGACCTCCATATCAAGTAAAATACCTTACAAAAAAAGAAATAGGAAATAATGATGGTGAAAGGTTAGTTGTAAATGATATTACTTCAAATTCAGCTATCTCACCTTTCGACAATATTGTTTCGGGTTACTTTTTAAAAAACCCTGATAAGACAGAGCAACTACTAAAAATTGAAAATCATCGTTTATGTCTTTTTAGTTATTGTGATTTATTGAAGAAATTTAAAGATTTACAAATAGAATCAACAGCAGATACATTCCAATTAAATATTGATGAAATATTATTACATGGGGATTTAAATGGAGATGGATTAGAGGAAGCAATAATTTATAACCGTTTAAAAGGAACAATTTTAATTCTTCAGTTCTCTTCTGATTACAATTGCAATTCGAATTCTCCATCGAAGATATTTACAAAAAAAATCATGTTATCAATTGTAAAAAACAATTTAACTAAATATAAAAATTCTCAAATAATTTGTGGGGATTTTAACAAAGATGGCAAAAAAGATTTATTTTTATTAAACGTCGGTACAGATTCATACAAAGTAATTACATTCCCTAAAAGTTTTGAGCAACCAATAATTTCAGAAAAGAAAACCACCCTAATTGAAAATTTAAAAGGAAATGAAAATTATATTATTAGCCCAATTTATGACGAAAATGAAAAAAAGGATTTGATTTTATTCTCAACTAAATTGAATGGAATAAATTTTTCAAAAATGTTTAGTTTAAACTCCTCTGAATTAGATTTAATTGAATTTAAAAATTATGAGGATTCTCATCAAATTGGCGCAAATAGTATCCTTTACTCAGGTAAGTTTCAGCCTTCAAATGGCTATGAATATTTATTACTTAATAGAGATTGGAAGTTTGATTTAAATCTTTTGTCAAAAGATAAAAAAGGAATTTGTATTTTAAATACGTTAGATTTTACAGGATTTAAACCCGGACAAAATCCCAAGTATTATGAGTGTTTTAAAATGGTCCCCGGATATTATACGCAATCAAAAAAGAAAGAGGTTCTTGTAATCTTACGAAACTGTGATGATAAAAATTATTCAGGCAAAAAATGTATGAATTACTCTAAAGATAAATCATTACCCTCTTCAATTCAACTATATTCCTTTTAAAAGATATGTACAAATATAAAATTTGTTTATTAATACTTTGTTTAATAACAGGATTACTAGGGAATTCTTGTAATCAGCCTGTAAAAGTTGATTCCAAAAAAATCTGTAATACAGACTCATTCACTTTGCAAAATTTTATTCCAATTACTAATTTGAAACATGGAAAAGATATCGCGATTAAATTGCCGTTTGATTATACAGATGCCATAAACAATGGATTTATAATTCCATCCATTCGTCAGGTTGCAGAGGGTAAATTTCTTTTCTCCTTTGAAATAAAAAATAAAGGAGAAAAATCGAACTCTTTTAAATATAAAATATACTACCAGAATGAATCGTATAAATTTTTTGAAATTGAAAATGGAACGAAAACAGAAAATCTGGATGCCTCTGAAAACTTTTATGGAAGTTGGGAAGATCGTTCTGTTGAATTTAAATCTACTCCACTTATTCCAGCTGATGGTGAATTTCATTTAATAATTGACAGCGTACGTATTGTTGGAAATCCCAGGAATGAAGTAAGGTACTTTACAAATGGAATTAATACAAGATGGAAAAGAAATCCTAGAGTTGGTAGTTACTCCTTTCTTCTTGCTGTTTCATCAAATGAAAATTTAAGTAATGGAAAAATTCCAAAGACTATTTCAGATATTGGATCAACGAAAAATGGAGAATTTAAAAACCCTTACTTCTTTTATTTGTATGGCGGCGGGGTTAAGGTAAAAGATTTAGGATTCTTAAAATCAGATAGTAGTTTAAAAGTATATGCGAATCCTGATTTAGGAGCAGGTGTATTTGTTAATCCTCAAAATTTCAAAAAGGAATTATATTCAAATTATTTTACTAAAAATTGTGGACAAGATACCGCAGTTTACAATATAGCTGCCTTTGAACAATTTATAAATTATGTAGATACTTCCATGAGATTTGATAATATTCCTGTTGTAAGAGATGTTACAGGAGATGATTATACAAAAACAGACTACAATTGGGATAGGGCATTTTATAACAGAAATGAGTTAATATCAACGTTACCTGGAGTTGCACAATATCCTTGTGAAACTGTATATTCAGACCCTGTATCACATAAAATTGTGGTGCATAATCCTGGAACTAAAGAAGGAATCTGGAGAAAGGAAAGTGTAGGAATCAGAACAAGAAATGGTCTTACCTATGGTAAGTATCGCATAAAATGCAAGATGGCACCTCAACTAAATAAAAACAACATTTGGAATGGTTTAACGAATGCCATTTGGTTGTTAAACCAGCAATACGGTGGAAATTGGAACTATAGAAGAGCTTGCAAAAAGAAGGGATACATGGCTACTTATTGGGGTGGAGAAAATGACAAACGCGTACCCTTTACGGATTACTCTGAAATCGATTTTGAAATGATTAAAACATATCCCTACTGCCCTTCGGATCTCTACCCTCCAGTAATAAAAACTCCGGTTTGGGATCAATATAATAGGGCCAAATGGAATGTAAATTCTCCAGAGGAAATTGAACAGTATAATGATAAGATTACAGTAACATGTACGAATTGGGATATGGCTTGCTGGGATCCTGTAAATTTCAATACGGGCTGTAACGAAATCGAATACCAAAATAGTAAGTTTTCGTGCCATCGATGGACAGATACCTACCGTGCCTTAAGTGAACGAAAATATGAGCTAAACAATGAACTTTTCGGAGGAGCTTATTATTACTTTGAAATTGACTGGAGACCGGACGAAATAATATGGAGTATTGGCCTGTCACCAGATAAGATGCGCATTGTGGGATATATTTCAGAAAAATATTCAGCCATTCCAAATAATCAAATGACAATGATTATAACACAAGAGTATCATAATACAAAATGGTGGCCAGGATCTCCCTTTATTCAAGAAAATATCCCCTTCCCCTCAAAAGATTTAGTAGGTGAAATTTATGAATTAGTGATCGAATAATTGAGAAATGAACGAATTAAATTTAAATAAAAAAGCAATTCTGCTGAGCTTAATATTATTGCTTTTATTCATAGTTCATGCATTGATGCTTAATGCTTCTTATGGTGGGGGTGATGGAATTAGGCATTATGTTGTATCCAGATTTTCTTGGCAACATCATGAGCAGTTTCTATATCATTGGGGGAAGCCATTCTTTACTTTAATTTCCTCACCGTTTTCCCAGTTTGGATTGATCGGTATCAAAATTTTCAACGCATTAGCAGCAGGTATCACTGCATTTTTATCCTTTAAAATTGCAGTGAAATTAGGTTATGATAAACCTCTTTATGCTATTATTTTTTCTTCTTTATCTCCTGTATATATTTTATGCGTAGATAGTGGTTTAACAGAACCCTTATTTTCTCTAATTTTAATTTTAAGTATTTATCTATTTCTAGATAGGCGATATTTTTTAGCATGTGTAATTCTTTCTTTTTTACCTTTTGTAAGATCTGAAGGAAATATGATTTTAGTGTTATTTGCGATTGTTTTAATCTATAGAAAAAAAATAATCTTGATTCCACTCTTAGCCTTGGGGACATTAGTATATAGTATTATCGGATATTTCTTTTACAATGATTTCTTTTGGGTTAAAAATCAAAATCCATATAATAATATGAATTCCGATATATATGGACATGGTGAATTATTGCATTTTGTAAAATCATATGATTTAATATTAGGTTTACCAATAACAATTTTTTTTGTTGCCGGAATAATTTGGATTTTAATACGAATATTTAAATCTCCGAAATTATTTCTTAATGAAAACACAAATCATTTTGAAGAATTATTTCTCGTATTTGGGTCCTTTGTATTATATTTTGTAGCACATTCTATTTTTTGGTGGAAAGGAATATTTGGTTCATTAGGATTAGAAAGAGCAATTGCTGGTGCGGTGCCTTGTGCGGGAATTATTGCTTTGCGTGGATTAGAAATATTAACTTATCCCCTTAAAAATAAGTTGAGTATTAGAAATATGGTTTATGCCTTTTTTACCTTGGCAATCATACTCTATCCAGAACTAAAACATTACATCCCTATGCAATTAGAAGAAGAGGAAAAAGTGGTAAAAGTTGCTGCTGAATGGTACCAAACTTCAGATTATAAAAATGAAAAAGTTTACTATTTATATCAATATTTTACTCCACTTTTTAATTTGGATCCTTTTGATGGAAAAAGAGTTGGTGAATTATGGGGATTGTATCCTGCGATTAAAGCATGGGGAATCGATGGGCCTGTGCCTTTAAACACTATAATTCTTTATGATACGCACTTCGGACCGAATGAGGCAAGAATTCCATTTGATTCAATAATGAATGATCCAAATTTTAAATTAATAAAAACTTTCAAACCGGAACATCCTATCAAAACACTAGGAGATAATGATTTCGCTATTTATGCATTCTTGCGCGTAAAATCAAAAATAGAAGTAGCTATTTCAAACGAATCATTTGATTTGGAAAATCTTGAAAACCTAGGCAACATTAATACTATTAATGAATTTAAACCTCTTTCAGGGAAACATAGTAGTCAAATGAAAAAAGAAAATGAATTTGGGGTGTTATATGAAAGACAAATTTCTCAATTTATTAACTACACTTCCATTCAACAAATAGCTTACTCCGCAAACATTTATACCAACGTTCCACCACAAAACTTAATCGCAGTGATGTCCATTGATAATCCAAATGGAGGGAAATCAATTCAATGGGAAGGGAAAGAAATAATTATGAATGAAAAAGGAAAGTGGGAAAAAATAAATGTAAAATTCAATGTCGATCAATCTGCCTTGATTTCTAATAGAAAACTAAAAATTTATTTGTGGAACAAAGGTAAAAATGAATTTTTTGTTGATGATATAACTGTAAATATTATCGGCTTTAAATAACATTTTATAGAGTTCATTTAATATAATCAAAATTTCGTGTTAATGAAAAAATAGACAACTATTGCTATTAGATTTATTCCTATCGTAGTCGCTTTATTTCATCGAGTTGACCCAAAAAAAAACGAAGACAAAAATAAACAAAGGGAAAAAATCAGAATGTTTTGTAAGGTTAAATGTGCCTATCTATTTTGGCGACAAACTAAGTATACTTAGTTAACATAAAGAATAAATTATATCTGGATGATTTTACAATAAATATTTATACTATTCGAGTAATGCCTTTATAAATTTTAAACATTACTTTCATCAACAATATACAATGGTCGCTTTCTCACATTTGCACTTAACCGGCTTATATATTCACCAATAATTCCAATGCTGATCAGTTGTACTCCGCCAATAAATAATACAGCTAGTATTAAGGATGTCCAACCAGGTACATAATCTTTGGAAATGAATCGGGCATATAGTGCGTAAAGACTAAGTAAAAAAGTAATCCCAGAAACAAAGAAGCCAGTCATGGTTGCGAATTTTAATGGCAAATTTGAAAACGAAGTGATTCCATCTAATGCAAGTCGAATCATTTTTTTGTAGGTATAACCTGTTTCACCAGCAAATCGCTCATCACGATCATAAAGTACATACGTTTGTTTAAAGCCAACCCAAGCTATTTGACCTCGTAAATACTTTTGTTGTTCCGGCATATCCTTCAGGACATCTACAATTTTACGATCCATTATTCGAAAATCTCCCGTATCAAGAGGGATTTTTATGGAAGTAATTTTAGCAAGAATACGGTAAAAAAGTTTTGCAGTAACTTTCTTGAAAAAACTCTCCCCTGCTCTAGTCTTTCGTCTAGCATAAACAACTTGAAAACCTTCTTGCATTTTATGATACATCTCCGCAATGATTTCTGGAGGGTCTTGTAAGTCCGCATCAATAATTACAACTGCATTACCTTTTGATGCATCTATTCCAGCTGTTACCGCAATTTGATGTCCAAAATTTCTACTAAAATTTATAAAGCGAACAACACTATCCTTTTCTGCTAATTCCCTGATTAATTTCATTGAATTATCCGAACTTCCATCATTAATGAAAATAAACTCATGAGAAACAGATAAGTCGGATATCACATTTTTAAGACGATCATACAAAATGGAAATATTTATTTCCTCGTTGTAAATTGGAATGATGACAGTAAGTTCCAAGCTCATTATTTATTCAATGAAATATTAAACAGAATACTAATTGTTGCCCGAAGATAGTTGGTTAACTAGTATTATCCTTTAATATTCAAAATAAATGCGCAGAAATTAAAAGTAACATGATTAGCATATTGGAGAAATATATGTTTCATTGCCGCACATTTTACCTCAGCTTATAACAAACCATCACCTTTGCTCTATCAACACTTAAACAATAAATTTCGTTGGTGTAAGGATATTCATTTTTCATCCAACGATAGTTTCCAATAAAGTAATCAGCATTTTTTATGTCGTCTTCAAAAATAATTCTCTTACGCTCAACAATTGGAAGCAACACGGCGTTTAATTTACCTGGATATGTATCCACCTTCACATGTATTTCTGGATGGTGATCCGATTTAACAAGAAATTCGAGTGCTTTACGATAAGATAAACCCCAATAATCCAAATCCATATTAAATCGTGCATCACCTGTACTTTTAAATTTCAATTTATTAAAATATAAATTTTCGTAAGGATGTAATTGAGCCATTGAAATAAAACAGGGAAGATAAAGCAGAGTAAGTATTACATAAAAGATATTTTTCTTAAATAGAGAAAGTTTAAGCGTGAACTTATAAATAGTAAAGCAAATTAGAGCTACCATTGGCGCATGTAAAAAGAAGAGATGTCGCCAACCATCATAAACAACGGATTTCAAAATAATAATGGAAGCGATGGGAAGAAATAAATAAATTACAAAAATTACATTTGTTCTTATAAGATTATTGCAATTAGCTCTAGTTTTAATCAGTTCATATAGGACAATAAAACATCCAATTATACAAAGTACCAATGTAATTATTGGAGTAGTAATACCAATCCACACTGGCATATAGTGCCATGGAATATTATTTTCAGAAATAAATTCACCAAAATAAAGGATGTCTTTATTCCAATGGAAATGACTAATTTGAATCCATGCATTTGCAAATTCAATTATAGGACTATGCCATAAAATTGGCCAAAATAAAATAGTTATTAAATAAGTAACAATTAAAAATATACAAGAAACTATTACTAGATTAGTCCAACTTTTTGAATTAATTTTTAAAAATTGTTGGATAAAATATACCCCAATTGTAATCACTGGCATGATTACTCCAGAGATTCGTGTTGCAATTAAAAATCCACAAACAAATCCATGCAATAAAATAGTTTTAAGATCTTGTTTTTGCAAAAATTTATATCCGCTGTACATGGCGATCGTAAAAACGGAAAGAAAGCCGACATCCTTTGAATTATAAAATGCATCAGCAAATATTCTTGGTGTAAAAACGTAGATAACTAGTCCAGTAAATGCAATCCACCAATCGTCGTAAATCAGTCTCATTAATTTATAAAACATAAAAGATGAGAATACGAATAACAAAAAAGTCATGTAATGGCGAAATAAATATATCGTTCTTACATCGTTAATTTCTATTGCTTTTTCTAATCCATATAATGGTAATTCAATTGCTGTTCCATGATATCGTTCATCAGATTTTTGATACGTGCTTACATCATTATTGAAAACGTAATTAAATGCGATTACCCCATTTTGGTCGCGTGAATATGTTTCATCCCACGACATTCCATAATCATCAACAATAATAAACCCAAAAATTAGGAGAGCTGCAAAAAAAAACATCGTAACGTAATGATGTACTTTTTTAGCTTCCATGCTTTATCAATTTAATAATTATAATTATTCCATTAATTTAATTCCCAATTTTCAACCAATACGATCCACCATGTTGCTCAACATTTTTTAATGAGGCATTTTCCCATATTGGATTCAAAATGATTTTCAGCTCGGCATCTTCAGAAATAAAGTAATTAGGCAAAATAGTTTTATATCGATCAGGATTACAAAGAATCATTAACCCCAATCCATATTGTTCTGAATAAAAACGATCACACATAAACTGTGGATAATCGTAAGGCCAGTAAATATCATGAATGTGTACGATAACTCCTTTTTTCAATCGAGGTAAAATTTCAAGGAAACATACCATTGCATCAGAATTTGGAAGAATGCGATGAGAATTATCAATAAAAAGAATATCGTTTTCTCCAAGTTGATCAATGGTTGAGAAATCAATATTCTCAAATGGAATACGGTGTACTTCATCTGCTAAATGATCAATTTCCGCTCGTGGATATGGATCGATAGAAATTATTTTTGTTTGCAATTTCTGATCTTTCTTCGCTTTAAAAACAACCTTTGTTGAATTTCCTGAACCTATTTCAATATACTTATTTGGTTTAAATTCACTTACGATAGTATACAATCCAATAATATCCAAACCAGGTAAAAAACCGTTATTCCATCCGGGTAAATTTTTATCTGTTTCTTCTTTTGCTTGCTTAATAGAAAAAAATTGATCTTTATAAGAAAGTGCACGATTTAAAATACGGATGTATTCGTTTCTCTCACCATCGATAATAGCATTCAGTTCTGTATGAGGTGGTTTTCCGTGCCCATAACGTGGCTTGAATGTTACTTTGTAATCCAAAAATAAATTTTGAAATTTAGGGCTAAGAAAATAATATATTTGTTTTAACATTTACAATCTTTTTACTTTTGATTATTTTATTAAAGAAAAGGAATTTACAAGATCAATCCAACTTCATTTCAGGAATCTCTCCTTCTACGATTAGTTTTCCTGCAGTTGCATTGCGAATTTCATCAACCGTAATTCCTGGAGCACGCTCCAATAAAACGAATCCTTTTCCAGGAACAACTTCTATTACTGCAAGCTCTGTAACAATTTTTCTTACACAACGAACACCTGTTAATGGTAATGAGCAAGATGGTAATAATTTTGATTCTCCAGCTTTATTAACATGCTGCATCGCTACGATAATATTTTTTGCTGCAGCCACAAGATCCATTGCCCCGCCCATTCCTTTCACCATCTTACCTGGGATTTTCCAATTAGCAATATCACCATCTTCGCTCACTTCCATTGCACCTAAAATTGTTAGATCAACTTTCCCTGCTCTTATCATTCCAAAGCTCATAGCGGAATCAAAATAGGCTGTTCCTGCAACCTCTGTTATCGTTTGCTTTCCTGCATTAATCAAATCAGGATCTTCATCACCTTCAATCGGAAATGGTCCCATGCCTAACATTCCATTTTCTGATTGTAAGGTTACATTCATTCCTTCAGGAATATAATTCGCGACTAACGTAGGAATTCCAATCCCAAGATTAACATAATATCCATCTTTTAATTCTTGCGCGATGCGCTTTGCAATTCCGTTTTTGTCAAGCATTTTTTTTGATTTGAAAATTTGAAAATGAGCTAATTTGAAAATGTTTGAAATGGTCAAACAGAGGTTTTTTATATTGGAAGAAGGTGTATGATTCGTTGTTTAACATGCAGCAATTATTGATATGGTATCACTTTTACATTCTAGGAATAAAATTAATTATAAAACAAATGAAAAGATTTATTCCGAAACTTTAGAAGTTGAAATGATTTTTGATAGAATTCGTATGATTTGTTGTGTTTCATCTAGCAATTTAACATTTGTTGGATAATTTGGTGACTCATTAATTAAACTTAACCAATATTCCGATTCATCAGCTTCTTTGGCTGCGATTTTCATTTTGTGAATAAAATCCCTTTTACTTTCACCATTTTGTGCTTCCTTTACGTTGGCTCCGATACTTGTACCAGATTTAAATAGTTGATCTGCCATTCTAAATTTTCTTAATTCTTGAAGACCTTCTGTGAACTCAATTATCTCGAGAGCATAATTGAAAGTTTTTTCAACTATCAAATTCTTCGTCTTATCATTTCTCATGTGTTACATTTTAAAAAGGTTCTTATTATAGATTCACTAAAAATTTAGTTTGTTTAATTTTCAAATCGACACATCTTCAAATTTTCAAATTAAGTTTTTTTCCTTACCGTCCTTTGTTCAATTCGCTTTTCATAATTTGATCCTTTAAAAATGCGGTGGATATAAATTCCAGGAACATGAATTTGATCTGGTTCTAATTCTCCAGCTTGAACTAATTCTTCAACTTCAGCGATTGAAATTTTTCCCGACATCGCCATCATCGGATTAAAGTTACGAGATGTTTTGCGAAATATTAAATTACCATGTGTATCACCTTTCCATGCTTTTACGATAGAGAAATCAGCACTGAAAGCGTGCTCTAATAAATATTCAACTCCATCAAATGATCTTGTTTCCTTTCCGATTGCAACCTCTGTCCCTACTCCTGCGCGAACAAAAACAGCAGGCATTCCGTAAGCAGATGCTAAACATCGTGTAGCTAATGTTCCTTGAGGAATAAGTTCCACTTCTAATTCACCACTCAATAATTGTCGTTCGAATTCTGCATTCTCTCCAACATACGAAGAGATCATTTTTTTTACCTGACGCGTTTGTAACATCAATCCAATTCCAAAATCATCAACACCTGCATTGTTTGATATACATGTTAAGTTTTTTGTTCCTTTCTTCACTAATGCTGTAATACAATTTTCAGGAATTCCACAAAGCCCAAAACCTCCTAACATAATCACAGCACCATCATGAATATCACGAATAGCATCCTCTGCATTACTTACAACTTTATTCATCTTCTTTAGTTAATTTAAAAATATGAGGATGCAGAAATCTGAAAGTTTGTTTAGAATATCAATGGAAGAAATTCTCATTTTCAAATCTTCAAATTGTCGCATTTTCAAATTATTTTATTGTATTCCAAAATCATCATTCTTCCCTGAACTTCCTCCCGGACTTTTATACTTCGAGCAATCTAATTCTACATTCAATGGTTTTGATGGTCGCTCGAATTCTCCATGCGAATAATTTAAGTTTGGATCTGCTAAAACTTTTTTCATGTAATATCCCCAAATAGGTAATGCAGTATTTGCTCCTTGTCCGAGTGTTGTTGTACGAAAATGGATTGATCGATCTTCGCATCCAACCCAACAGCCACTCACTAATTCAGGAGTGATTCCCATGAACCAACCATCACTATTGTTTTGCGTTGTTCCAGTCTTTCCTGCAATAGGATTCGCTAATGCAAATTTACTTCCGCGTAAGCGTGATCCTGTTCCAAACTGTACAACACCTTGCATTAAATTCAACATTAAGTATGCAGTCTCTTCACTGATAGCTTCCACTTTTCGAGGAACAAAATCTTGTAATACTACACCATTTTTATCTTCTATTCGTAAAATATATGTTGGCTCAGTCCATACTCCTTTATTTGCAAAAGTTCCATACGCACCAACCATTTCGTATACTGAAACATCGGCTGTACCTAAGGCTAATGAAGGCACTGCATCAATAGGACTTGTGATGCCCATTTTTCTAGCAACTTGCACCACTGCTTCCGGACCAAATTGTTTCATCAAATATGCAGAAACACAATTCACAGAATTCGCTAATGCTTCCTTCAACGATAACATCCCACCGTATTTACCGTCTGAATTGGAGGGAGTCCATGCTTTTCCATTACCATCAATAATTGTTACAGGAACATTCGGCACTTCATAGCATGGTGAATATCCTTCTTGCATTGCTAATGTATAAAGAAACGGTTTGAATGTTGATCCAACTTGTCGCTTACCATCTTTCACTTGATCATACTGAAAATATTTATAATCATTACCACCAACCCATGCACGAATAAATCCTGTTTGTGGTTCCATCGACATAAATCCAGTACGCAAAAACATTTTATAATACTTGATAGAATCCAATGGACTCATCACCGTGTCGCGTTCTCCTTTCCATGTAAAAACTGTCATCGGAATTTTTTTATCAAAAACTTTTTTGATTTGTGTTTCTGTTACACCGCTATCTTTCATTGCTTGATAACGATCAGATTTTTTCATTGCATCCGTAATAATTTCTGGATGATCGAGCCATGCAACTTTTCCTTTCCAGTGATCATAAAAAGTATTTTGTAATTCTTTCAGTTGCTCACGAACTGCCCACTCTGCATCATCTTGCATGCGAGAATCAATCGTTGTATAGATGTGCAAACCATCTCTGTAAAGATTGTAAGATGTACCATCCGCCTTCTTATGTTCTTTGCACCACTTCAACAAATCCTGACGAAGTACTTCTCGAAAATAAGTTGCGAGTCCTTCAGTATGTCCTTCTTGTTGAAACTTTAATTTTATTGGCAATTTACTTATAGAATCTGACTGTGCTTCTGTAATAAATTTATATTTCTCTAATTGATTAATTACAGTATTGCGTCGTATCAATGCTGTTTTAGGATTACGTACTGGATTATATTTTGATGGCGCTTGCAACAATCCAACTAACATAGATGCCTCTTGAATAGTTACATCTTTCGGATCTTTTTTAAAATACGTTGTACATGCTGATTTAATTCCGAATGCATTATTTCCAAACTCAACTGTATTCAAATACATCGCAAGAATTTCTGGCTTCGTATAATTTCTTTCCAACTTAACCGCAATAATCCACTCTTTAATTTTTCTTGCAACGATTTTAAACTTATTCATTTCCTCACGAGGAAAAAGATTTTTCGCAAGTTGTTGTGTTAAAGTACTTCCACCGCCAGCATCTTGATGTAAAACAATTGTCTTTACAAACACACGCATTAAACCACGAATATCAACACCAGAATGTTCTTCAAAACGAACATCTTCAGTTGCCTTTAAAGCATTGATAAGATTTGGAGAAAGATCTTTATAATGAATGTTAACACGATTTTGAATATAGTATTTTCCTAGCGTTTTCTGATCAGCAGAATATACTTCACTTGCTAAATTACTATTCGGATTTTCTAATTCTTCAAATGTTGGAAGTTCACCAAACAACCCGAAGGATGTTGCAGTAACTAACAGAAATAAAAATAATATTGGGCCAATAACAAGAAGCCATAATACGAAAACGTATTTACGGAAGGCGAGAGGAATTTGAAACCACTTTTTCATAGGTCGAGAACGGCAAAGTTACTCGAAAATGTATAAAAATAGTAGCCTTTAACTGATAATGATTGATCGCATAGAAATAGATCCCATTAATGTTTGCTCGTTAAAAAAAGTTAAGTTTTCTCCTTTTTCCTGTAATGCTAACGTGTACAACAATGGAAGATAATGTTCGTTTGTTGGGATTGCTAATTTTGCGATGCGACCTTTCTTTTCATAGTTTATGAGTGATTGATGATCCCCAGCTTCAATCATTTCCTTCGACCATAAATCAAATTCTGTAGCCCAATCATACGCTTTATCATTCCATTGCATCATCCCTAAATTATGAACGATATTTCCACTTCCAATCACTAAAACGCCACGTTCGCGCAGTGCTTTTAACTGCTTTGCTAAATTATAATGGTATGATGGCGGTTGTGCGAGATCAAGACTTAATTGATATACTGGAATGTCAGCCTTAGGAAACATCGGCAACAATACCGACCAACAGCCATGATCTAGACCCCAATCGTGAGTAGGTTTTACTTCGTTATTTGTTAACTCAATAGTTTGTTGCGCAAAATCTGGAGAGCCCGGAGCAGGATAATTCGCTGCATATAGTTCAGGAGGAAATCCATAAAAATCATGAATCGTTTCCGGTTTTGCCAAAACATTTACAAACGTTCCATTTGTCATCCAATGTGCGGATACACATAATATTGCTTTTGGCTTCGGAAGTTTCTTTCCTATCTCTGTCCATTTTTTACTGAAGATATTTTCTTCTATAGCATTCATAGGACTACCATGTCCAACAAAAAGCAATGGCATACGTTCTGATTCGCCTTTAAGTGCATTAGCGGTTGCAGCAAATTCATTTAGAGATATCATAGCAGCAGATGTAAATATAAATGTTAGAATAAATTTACGATGATGCATTGGAGAAATCAATATGCATTTAAATTTATTAATGAATTATTCGATCACTAAAAATCTCCATTAATATACTCTTGTTGAGGCAGATCAGATTTCGATGGACGTTTTTTCCCGAATATACTAGCATCTGCTTTGCCAAAACGATATACTAATGTAAAATTTGCAATTCGTGATTCACGTTTACGAATTTGATCAAGTACAAAGCCGTTACCTTCATTATGAATTTGAAATTTTCGTGTGTTAAAAATATCTGTAACATTCGCGCTGAATGTTAATTTACCTTTCAATAATTCCTGACGAAATCCCAGATCAACACCACTCATTCCCTTAAAACTTCCCTGTGGAGATTTATTCGGCGACATATAATTTCCTGTTACTTGAAATGAAGTGGTAGGTTTCACTTTCCAACTTATGGATGTACGCACATTCCAATTAGTATTATTACTTTGAAGTTCTGCATCCACATTACTTCCATCAATTTTATTTTGGAAAAGATTAAAACTTGTTGTTGCACTTAATGTTTTTGCAAGTTGATTTCGCATTATAATTTCAAATCCTGTATTTGATGACGAACTAAAATTTTGAAAAGTTGTAGTTGTTATTCCTACTAATGTATCTAGTGTTCTGTAACGAGTAATTAAATTATTTGTTTTTCGATAATACAATGTAGCTCCAATTGATTGCTCATTAAATCTTCGAAAATATCCAAACTCATAACTACTAATGTACTCTGGATTCAATTGTGGATTTCCTCGTCTTACATTTAAACTGTCAGCATAATCTGTAAATGGATTTAATTGTTGTTGTCCAGGTCGATTTACTCTCCGACTATAACTAAGTTGAAGTTCATTAACTTCTTTCAGAGTATATTTCACAGTTGCACTTGGAAAAAAATCTAAATAATTTTTTTTAAAATCTTTGGAGTTAGTTTCAGATTTACCAACTATTACTGTTTGCTCTGCTCGCAATCCCACGATGTAATCAAACTTACTTACGCGACCACTAAACTGCGAATATCCTGCATAAATTTCATCTTCATAAATAAAATGATCTGTATAAATTGGATCTGGCACATACGTATTTAATGAATCCGTTAATGTTCCAATTATATCATTGTCATTACGACGAAATGCAGCTTTTATTCCTGCTTCAAATTTTGTTTTATCATTGATAGGATGAATATAATCCGATTGAAAATTTCCTACGGTATACTTACCATCTGTAATAGATCTATGTTTAACAGTGACAGCATCTGCAACTTTCGAAACATACTCTTCATCTTCATTGCGATCATTTACAGAGTAGTTTAAACTTGATGAAAACTCTCTTTTTGTTCCTGGAAATAAATGACGGTACTCCATATTTCCTTCTCCACCATGCGATTTTTCATTGCTAGAATTTTCACGAATAACATTCGGTGATAATGTTCCTAAAAGTGTATCGAAAGTATACAAAACAGTTTCTGGTTTATTTTCAAAACGATTGGTATATCCACCACTTGTCGTTAATGTATTGTAATCATTCAAAAAGAAATCAATACCAAGCTTTGCATTATGTGATTCGTTATATTGTTTTCCTGAAGTATAAGAACTGTATATGGATTCAGGAATTGTGTAATTATTAAAACGATGTGATTCTCCACTTTGTGTTCTCGATTCATCACGAAAAGTATATTGTGCAAAGAGATTCGTTTTTTTTGTACGATTATTTAACGTAAAACCTGTATTGTATTTATCGTTTGTCCCAACACCTGCGGTTATAGTACCATTGACACCACTTCGTTTATCCTTTTTAGTTTTGATATTTATGATTCCTGCCATTCCTTCAGCATCGTATCGTGCGGAAGGATTTGTAATTACTTCAATTTGATCAATAGTACTTGCAGGTAATTGTTGTAGCAATGCTGTTTTATCACCACCGCCTAATCCAGAAGGTTTACCATCAATTAAAATTGTTACATTATCATTTCCTCTCAAACTAACCTTTCCATCAACATCTACATTTACTGATGGAACATTCTTTAAAAGATCACTTGCTGTTCCTCCAACACTCGTTAAATCTTTATCTGCATTATAAACTTTTTTATCAATTGAATTAACGTAATCAGCTTTATCTGCTGAAATTTCTAATTCTTTTAATTTTTTTATTGATGATGGAACATACACTGTTCCGAAGTCTTTTAATGGTTCAGAAGGAATTAATAAAAAAGGTTTTGAATCCATTTTGCGATAACCAATACTTGATATTCGCAAAATATATTTTCCTATAGGAACTTCTTCAATAGTAAAATGTCCCTTTCCATCCGTTAAACTTCCAGCAACAGCAGATGAATCTCGGATACGTAATAAAGCTACTGAAGCAAATTCAATTACTTCTTTTGATGAAGAATCTCGAAGTATCCCAATTACTTTTCCAATTGCTGGTATTGTTCTCGAAACTGCCGAATCCTTTCCTGATTTAGAATTGTCTAAAGGTGCATTTGGTCGTTGTGCAAAACTGTTGGCTACAAGAAATAATATTATTGTAATCACTAACAAAAAACTTGAGGCCTTCCCTTTTTTCATCTTTATATGATCTGTACCTAAGAAAATAGTTTAACTCTATATTTAATCAATTACGTTAGTACTTTTTATTACAGATGATATTTATGAACTAGCTAATTCGTCATACAAAACTTGCATCAAAGTTTGCCCAACAGCTTTCAAAGTATTAGGATCAATTTTATCAATGGTATCGCCGTGTGTATGCCAATGTTTCCAAAAATGTGATCGTGTATTAAAATCATAATGAATGATGTCAACAACTTTTATACTTGTTAATCCGTTAATATAATAATGATCATCAATGATGGGACTTGTTTTATCAGGTAAGAAATATTGTCCGTACCCTGCAACATTTCCTGCCTTCCAAACTTTATCAACGATTTCTGATGCATATTGGCGCGACGTTCCTTCTTGTGTGAATGTTGCATTCGTTGCGCCAGTCATATCTAGTAGAATTCCAAACTTTGCAAAGTAATTTGGTACATGTAAATTTTTCGCCCAATATTGTGTCCCTAAACAATAGGAATCTTCGTTCTCTGGCAACCCTGAGTTTTCTGGTTGTCCATAATCTTCTAAATCAAAAAGAACAATATCAACACCTAAATCAGGTTTCGAAATCGATAGTTGACGTGCAATTTCAATTAATGTTCCAACTCCACTTGCACCATCATTCGCACCGTCAATAGGTTCATTTTTTCGAACAGAATCTTGATCAGCCCACGGACGTGTATCCCAATGTGACGACAACAAAATTCGATTCCCCTTTTTAGGATTTATAGAACCAATAATATTTTTTCCGTTTAATATTTTTCCATCATAACCACGTGATTTATACTCTTGAACAATCACTGTATCCATGTATTGCTTTAGTTCATCAACAATCCATGTTGCGCATTTTTCATGAGCTGATGAATTAGGAATTCGTGGACCAAAATCAACTTGCTTTTTTGTGTACACAAATGCTGAATCACCACTAAATGTTTGAGGAACGACTAAAGCTTTAGGAATATTTGCAGTTGTATTAGAAATATTATTGTTTGTTTGATTACAAGATGAAACAAATATTACAATACAAATTGCGAAAAATAATTTGTTTGCAGAATAAAATTTAAAGAATTTATTTTTCATAATTTTTAGAGACTGATATTTAAATACAGCATTTTTAGCTGCACATCTTTTGTGAACAATAAGAAAATTTTATTAACTCTTCGACCATGAAGTTCCTTCTTTTTCATCCTTGATGCTGAAGTTTAATTTGCTCAATTCATCACGAATTTTATCGGATGTAGCAAAATCTTTTTTCTGTTTTGCCTCATCACGTAAAGAAAGAATTAATTGCATAACACCATTCATATCGGAAGAATCAGCTTTGTCTTCTTTGATTAAACCAAGAATGTTAAATACAAATTGTTTCATTGTTTCTCCTAAAGAAACAATATCTTCTTTCGTTAATTTTTCCGTTCCACCATTTACCGAATTAATAATACGAGCAGCATCAAAGAGATGTGAAATCACAATTGCTGTGTTCATGTCATCATTAATTGCCTCGTAACATTTTTGCTTCAATTCATTTACATTGTATGTAGATGTTGCTGATGGTTTAAGATTTGGCAATAAATCAATAGCAGAAATTAATCGATTGAAACCCTTCTCTGCTGCTTGCAATCCTTCGTTAGAGAAATCAAGTGTGCTACGATAATGTGCTTGCAAAATAAAAAAACGTATCGCCATTGGGCTATATGCTTGCACTAATAATTTATGATCTCCTTCAAACAGTTGTTTCAAGTTAATAAAGTTCCCTAACGATTTTCCCATCTTCTGACCATTGATGGTAATCATATTATTGTGCATCCAATAGCGTACTGGAGCTTTCCCACAACTGCCTTTCGATTGTGCAATCTCACTTTCATGATGTGGAAATAATAAATCCATTCCACCACCGTGAATATCAAATGTCTCTCCCAAATATTTTTTACTCATAGCTGAACATTCAATATGCCAACCTGGAAAGCCATCACTCCATGGAGAAGGCCAACGCATAATATGTTCTGGTGATGCTTTTTTCCAAAGTGCAAAGTCGGCAGGATTTTGTTTTTCATTTTGTCCTTCTAACACTCTTTTTTCATTACCAGCACCTGCTATTAAATCTTCAATAATGCGACCGGATAATTTACCATAGTCATGTGTTTTACTGTATTTAATCACATCAAAATAAACAGAACCATTGGATTCATAAGCAAAACCATTTTGAATGATCTCTTCAATCATTTTTATTTGTTCGATGATATGTCCTGATGCACGTGGTTCAATGCTCGGTGGTAAAATATTTAATGCACGCATCGAATCATGAAAACTTGTTGTATACAATTCAACAACTTCCATTGGTTCTAATTGTTCAAGACGAGCTTTTTTAGCGATTTTATCTTCACCTTCATCCGCATCATCCACCAAATGTCCTACATCAGTAATGTTTCTCACATATCGTACTTTGTAACCAATATGTTGTAGATAACGATTTAAAATATCGAAAGTTATATACGGTCTTGCATGTCCTAAATGTGCTTCACCATAAACTGTTGGTCCGCAAACATACAACCCTACAAGTGGTGCATTCAAAGGAATAAATTGTTCCTTCTGACGAGAGAGAGAATTGGTAATATGTAAAGGGTGTTGCATAATATTTTACTAAACGCTTAGGAGAAATAATTTTTTGTTAGATACATATTAAGCATGCTGTCTATCTTCTTTAAGATGCAAGATCATATCTTTTGTCATGCTTGATAGATTAAATTCTTGCTTCCATCCCCAATCAGTTTCTGCACAAGTATCATCAATTGATTGTGGCCAAGAGTCTGCGATTTGCTGACGAAAATCTGGATTATAATCCATTGTAAAACCTAGAATATGTTTTTTAATTTCTGCCGCAATTTGTTGAGGAGTAAAACTCATTCCTGCTAAATTATAGCTGCTTCTAATTTTTAAATCTGCATCATTTGCTTCCATTAATTCAAGCGTTGCACGAATTGCATCAGGCATATACATCATTGGCAATGCAGTATCTTCTTTCAGAAAACAAGTATAACTTCCTTTATCGATTGCTTGATGATAAATATCAACGGCATAATCAGTAGTACCACCACCTGGATGTGCTTTATAACTTATCAATCCAGGATAACGAACACTTCTTACATCTACACCAAATTTTGCATGATAATATTCACACCATCGTTCACCTGCTTGTTTACTGATTCCATAAACGGTGGTTGGTTCCATTACCGAATACTGTGGTGTTAATAGTCTTGGTGTAGTAGGTCCGAAAACTGCAATGCTACTTGGCCAAAATACTCTAATCTCCTTTTTTTCAGCAGCAATATCTAGAATGGTAAAGAGACCTTCCATATTTAAATTCCAAGCCGCTTTCATTTTTTGTTCGGCCGTGGCACTTAATAAAGCAGCGAGTAAATACACTCTATTAACGTTATGCTTATTAATAATTTCAGCAACTGCCTTTTTATTTAAAACATCAAGCACATAAAATGGACCTGATTCGCGGAGATACCCTTGTTGATCTTTCACATCAGCTGCAATTACGTTTGCGCCACCTAGTCGTTCTCTAAGTGTATATACTAAGTCGGTGCCTATCTGTCCTGCAGATCCTAACACTAAAACGGTATCAGTATTCATCATCATTTTATTCTATCTCTTTTGTTTTAGCTTTAATATTTTCGATCAATAATTGCTGTGATGATATTTCTTTTTTTAGATCTTCTAAACGTAATGTATTACTTGTGATAGTTTTTTCGTTTGAAGAAATTTCTTGTTTCATCTTTTCATTATCAGAACTCTTTCGTTGATTTACTTTTGTAAGTTCATTTTGTTCTTTCACTTTTTTCGCAAGTGCTTTTGATGCATCTTCTGATCTATTTTGAATTCCTTCGCGTGATAATTTTTTTCCCATATCAATTAACAATTGGGAAATTAATTTAGCATTTACCGAATCTGTTGCAGGGCCAATGTATGTTCCTTTACGTTGAAATGCCGCAGTTAATAAACATGCATTATCACTTTCAGTAATTCGAGAAAACACTGTAAGAGAATCGTTACTCATTCCATTGATCACCATGTTTTGTGCATTGATGGCACCTTTCGGTGTTTTCACTTTTGCATGATTAGCTTTCAAAAAAGTAGTCCAACTTTTATTTACAGATTTTATTTCTGCATACGGCATAGTAAGACGAAAAGCCATGTTATAACCGTCGCCGATATTTTCGATGTTATAATCCACATTAACTTTTTGTGCAAACAAATAAGTACTACAAACAAGTAAGCAAAATAGGAAGAAATATTTTTTCATAATTTTTATTTTCAAGGATTAGATAATGGGTGATCATTAATTTCTGTTACACCGCCAGAAATTACGAACTTCATCATTTCAGTTCCAGAGGCATCTAATTTCATAACGTGTTCTGTCTCCACAATTACTAACTGACCATTAAATCCGTAGGAAAAAGGAAGGTAAACGGCCATTTTATTTTTCGCTAAGCCTAAATCAGTTAGATCATTTTCGGTGATGAATCCAATACGTTGCACAACAGGATTATTATTTATGGTAACTAAAACTGGTTGATTAAAGCGCTTCTTTTCCCCCACAAAAGCTTCAATTAAATCTTTTACAGAACTGTAAATAATTTTTAGTAATGGAGTTCTTTCGATTATTGCCTCAAACATTAAGAAAAATGGATTTCTAACAAATCGAGTTCCAATATATCCCAATAAACTGATCACACATAAGATGAGCAATATCCCTAATCCTGGTAATTTAGATCCTTCAAAGCCTGGTAACGGAACTGGGACTTTTATTGGAAGTAAATTGTCCATCCAAATAACAGCCATGTAAACAATATAAAACGTTACTACCGTTGGAACTACGAAGAGCAGCCCTTGAAAGAAATAACTGGCGAGTTTTTTCATCATTTTGAACGAGGATATTTGAAAGTATTCCTTTCTAATTATGTTGGTTACTGGAATACTTGATCATACTTTTAAAAATTCTGCTACAAATATCCGTAATGCGTACGAATATTGGAGGTAAAAAATGCTTCAATCAGCTTTTTGATGGAATTAAAATGTTGAAAGTAAAACTTGATCCTTTTTGGGTAAAGTTGCCACAACCAAATCATACGAATGATCGATTAATTGACTTATTAACTTATTATCAAGACTTCCATTTAAAAAAACGGTATTCCAATGCTTTTTATTCATGTGGAAACCAGGCTGAATCTCACTGAATTGCTCTCGTAACTCAATAGCATACGCAGGTTCACATTTCAGATTTACACGATCGCCAGAAGAAATGCTTGTCAGTGCGAAAATTTTTCCCATCACCTTAAAAACAAGTACATTATCATCAAAGGGAAGTGCTTCTTCTACAGCTTTTTTCGAGATGCAATATTCTCGTAATTCTTCAAGATACATAAAGGCGACTTTTTTATTCTACGTGAACAAAGATAACACAGCAAAATTGCAATAATTTCGGGGTCTCTTATTATAGTCTATCGCTGATTCTTCAGCCAAACCAAAAAACATGTCTACACCGGCAAAAAAATTATTCCTTCTTGATGCAATGGCACTCGTTTATCGTGCTTATTTCGCTTTTAGTACCAATCATCGTGTGAATTCCAAAGGTTTAAATACCTCAGCAATGTTTGGATTTACCAATACGCTTTTAGAAGTATTAAAAAAAGAACAACCTACACATATTGCAGTCGTTTTTGATACAGCTGCTCCTACGCATCGTCATGTAGCTTTTAGTGATTACAAAGCCCATCGTGAACAAATTCCAGAAGATCTTGCGAAAGCAATTCCGTATGTAAAGCAAATAATTGAAGCCTTTAATATTCCAGTAATTGAGTTAGATGGTTTTGAAGCGGATGATATTATCGGTACATTTTCTATTAAAGCTGAAGAGGCTGGTTTTGAAACGTACATGATGACTCCCGATAAAGATTACATGCAAATGGTTACTGATCATGTGCATATTTACAAGCCTTCGAGGGCAGGAAATGGAGCAGAGAAATTAGGTGTGAAAGATGTTTGTGCACGTTATGGTATCGAACGACCATCACAAGTAATCGATATTCTTGGTTTGATGGGCGATGCCTCGGATAATATTCCTGGCGTTCCTGGTGTAGGAGAAAAAACAGCAATGCAACTTGTTCAACAGTTTGGAAGCATTGAAAATCTTTTAGCGAATACAGATCAGCTAAAAGGTAAGTTGAAAGAAAAAGTGGAACTGAATAAACACCTTGCAATCATGTCGCGTGAGCTTGCAACAATTCATCGTAATGTTCCAGTAGCTTTTGTTGAAGAAGACCTACGATTAAAAAAACCAAATCGCGAAGCGCTAAAAGAAATTTTACAAGAACTTGAATTTCGAAGATTAGCAATTACTATTCTTGGTGAAGAAATTCCAAGTGCAGTTGCTGCTATAAACACGCAAGGACAAATGGATATGTTTGGACAAGCAATCATAATAGCATCACCATCCATTTCAAATGACGAGCAAGAAGAAGTTGCTGTAATTTTTAAGACTATTCATGATGTAAAACATACTTATATAACTGTTTCAAATAGTGATGATAGAAAAATTTTAATTGATTTATTACTTCAACAAAAAGAAATAAGTTTTGATACAGAAACAACAGGATTAGATTCCAATCAGGTAGAATTAGTTGGGCTCTCTTTTTCAATAAAACCGCATGAAGGATGGTACATTCCTATTCCTGAAAATTATGAGGATGCACGAAATATTGTTCAAGAATTTAAACCTGTTTATGAAAGTGAATCCATCATAAAAATTGGTCAAAATATTAAATACGATTTGAACGTTTTACATTGGTATGATATCACTATCAAAGGTATTTTATTTGATACCATGGTTGCACATTATTTAATACAACCAGAGATGCGTCATAACATGAATGTGCTATCAGAAACGTACCTAAATTATTCTCCAGTTTCTATTGAAACATTGATAGGAAAAAAGGGGAAAGATCAACAAACGATGCGCTCTGTTGCCATTGATGTAGTTACGGAATATGCTGCAGAAGATGCAGATGTTACTTTGCAATTAAAACAAAAATTTGAACCTCTCCTTAAAGAAACATTAACACAAAAATTATATACTGAAGTAGAAGCGCCACTTATTCCGGTACTTGGTGCAATGGAACGCGAAGGAATTAAACTAGACATTGCAACACTTAATGATTTCAGCAAAATTCTAGCAACGGATATTATTGGAATTGAAAGTGAGATACAACAATTAGCAGGAACAAAATTTAATGTTTCATCACCAAAACAAGTTGGTGATATTTTATTTGAAGTATTAAAGATTGATGAGAAACCTAAAAAAACAAAAACAGGACAGTATGCAACGAGTGAAGATGTTTTAGCAAAATTAAGTGGTAAGCATCCTATCATCGATAAGATTTTAGACTATCGTGAATTGGTGAAATTAAAAAGCACTTACGTTGACGCGTTGCCTCAAATGGTGAACCCACGCACAGGAAGAATTCACACATCTTACAATCAAGTAGTAGCTGTTACTGGACGATTGAGTTCTGATAATCCAAATCTTCAAAACATTCCTATTCGCACTGAGCGTGGAAGAGAAGTACGTAAAGCTTTTGTTCCGCGTAGTGATGATTTCGTTTTATTGTCTGCCGATTATTCACAGATAGAATTACGCATTATGGCGGAGTTATGCAAAGATCCAGGATTGCTTGAAGCTTTTAATAATGGTCAAGATATTCATGCTGCAACGGCTTCAAAAGTTTTTGCTGTTGAGTTAGAAGATGTAACTTCTGATATGCGCAGAAAAGCTAAGATGGTCAACTTCGGAATCATCTATGGCATCTCCGCATTCGGACTTTCTGAACGATTAAATATTCCGAGAAGAGAAGCTGCATCTATCATCGAACAGTATTTTATGAAGTATCCTTTGATAAAAGATTTCATGGATAGTTCAATTGAGCAAGCTCGCGAAAAGGGATTTGTAGAAACTATTTTAGGTCGCCGTCGTAACTTACGTGATATAAATAGTAACAATGCAACTGTTCGTGGTTTTGCAGAACGTAATGCAATCAACGCACCGATTCAAGGATCAGCCGCTGATATGATTAAGATTGCAATGATCAATATCCATCATGCTTTAAATGAACAAAAATTACGTACACGAATGCTTTTGCAAGTGCATGATGAATTAGTTTTTGATGTACATAAAGATGAGATTGATATTGTTCGCCCGTTGATTGAAGAAAAAATGAGAACAGCATTATCACTATCTGTTCCTGTTGAAGTTGAAATTGGAACAGGGAAAAATTGGCTCGAAGCACATTGATTTTAGGTGGTTTATAGAGGTAAAATGTAACCTCTGACATAAATTCTCGTACAATGTTAGAAATTAAACAAACCTGACATGAAACGATTTAAAATAATTGCGGCAATTGCAATTTTATTTATCACACAAGGTGCATACGCACAACTTGATAATTTAATTAATTCAAGTGCTGAATGGATGCGTACTCCAGCAAGAAATGCAGCTACTGACGCAGGGGATATAGTTGTTTATAATCCAGCAGGATTAGTTCGACTTAATAATGGATTTACAATCAATCTTGGTAATCAATCTTTATTTCGCAAGCCAACACATACCTATGATTTAGGAATGGGAGCAGGTGAAAAAAGTTTTCATCAAGAAGGTGCAGATGCATTTATTCCTAACCTTTATGCATCATACAAAAAAGATAATTGGGCATTATTCACAGGAATTTTTAATAGTGGTGGTGGTGCCACTGCAAATTATCCTAACGGATCTATCAATACAGATTTAATTGCATTACAAGTTTTAATGCAAGCACAAGGCGCTTATGGCAATACAGAAAATCAACATTTAAAAGCAAGTTCTTCGTATTTAACTTCAACAATTGGAACATCGTATGCTCTTAATAATCGTGTATCGTTTGCAGTTGCTGGAAGATATATTAATGCTATAAATAAAACAGAAGCAGGAATGACTTTA